>JANMPF010000491.1:0-2678 GCA_031369725.1 Rhodobiaceae bacterium
GCCGCCGCGACTCGTAAGCGACGTTCTCGACCCCCGATGTGAGCATGGCACCACCATGGGTGCGCGACAACATGCGACCGTCACAAAGCTCGTTTAAATCCTTGCGAATGGTTTGTGGCGTCACATCAAAGCGTGTTGCCAGATCCTCCACAAGAACAGTGCCGGTTTGCCGCGCAAGGGTGAGAATTTGATGTTGCCGCGGGCTCAATGGGGTCATGGCGATGTCCGATGATGTCTAAGACCTACACTTTCACTTTTTTTCGTTATTTGCAATACTGCACCGCAATAATTTTCGTTGCGATGCACAATGGTTTCGACATTTTTCCTATTGACTTTCGTTTTTATTCGTTTGAGTGTTAAGGAAGATATCAACAAAGGTATCAAAAATATATTGGGAGGATTCTCTAATGAAGATGAAGCTTCTAGCGACGGCAGCTGTGGCGCTATTTGCGTTTGCCAGCCCGAGCTTTGCAGATGAAGCCGCGGCGAAGAAATGGATTGACAAGGAATTCCAGCCTTCAACGCTCTCAAAGGCAGATCAATTGAAGGAAATGGATTGGTTCATCAAGGCAGCCAAACCATTCAAGGGCTTGGAAATCAATATTGTTTCCGAAGACATTCCAACTCATGAATATGAAAGCAAGGTGCTGGCCCAGGCCTTCACTGAAATCACCGGCATCAAGGTTACCCACCAGTACATGGGCGAAGGCGATGTGGTCCAGGCCATCCAGACCCAGATGCAGACCAACCGCAATCTCTATGATGGCTACATCAACGATTCTGATTTCATCGGCACCCATGCGCGCCTGCAGGGTGCCATCAATCTCACTGACTATATGGCCGGTGAAGGCAAGGACGTGACCAACCCCGGTCTCGACCTGAAGGATTTCATGGGCCTGCCCTTCACAACCGGACCTGATGGCAAGCTGTGGCAGTTGCCGGACCAGCAATTTGCCAACCTGTATTGGTTCCGCAAGGACTGGTTTGATCGTCAGGACTTGAAGGACAAGTTCAAGGCAAAATTCGGCTATGAACTCGGCGTGCCGGTGAACTGGTCTGCTTATGAAGATATCGCTGACTTCTTCACCAACGATGTGAAGGAAATCGATGGCGTGAAAGTCTATGGCCATATGGACTACGGCAAGCGCGCTCCCGACCTCGGCTGGCGCATGACCGATGCCTGGCTTTCCATGGCAGGCGAAGCCGATCCTGGCATTCCAAACGGCCGTCCCGTTGAAGAGTGGGGCATCCGCATGGAAAAGGACAGCTGCAATCCCGTCGGCGCTTCGGTGTCGCGTGGTGGTGGTGCCAACAGTCCCGCAGCCGTCTATGCGGTAAGCAAGTGGGATGAATGGTTGCGGAAATACGCGCCTCCAGGTGCTGCCGACCTCGACTTCTACCAGTCGCTGCCATCCCTGGCGACAGGTAACGTCGCCCAGCAAATCTTCTGGTATTCAGCCTTTACGGCCTCATTGGTAACACCAAAGAGTACGGGCAATAACACCGTGGACGACAAAGGCATGCCGCTGTGGCGCATGGCCCCATCTCCCCATGGTCCCTACTGGAAAGAAGGCTCTCAGCGCGGTTATCAGGACGTTGGTTCAGCAACGCTCATGAAATCCACGCCGGTTGATCGCCGCAAGGCGGCTTGGCTGTATTTGCAATTCATCACCTCCAAGACAGTGGATGTGAAAAAGAGCCAGGTGGGTCTTACCTTCGTGCGTGACAGCACGGTGCGCGACAAGTCGTTTGACGAGCGTGCACCAAAGCTTGGCGGCCTGATCGAGTTCTATCGCTCGCCGGACCGCGTGTCGTGGACGCCAACCGGTGTGAACGTGCCGGATTATCCAAAGCTCGCCCAGCTCTTCTGGGAGAACATCGGTGATGTGAACTCAGGCACATTCACGGCCCAGCAGGCTCTTGACCGGCTTGCCGAGCAGATGGACGGCCTGATGGCCCGCATGGAGGCGGCTGACAAAGCCAACCATACCTACCATGACTGCGGACCGCGCCTGAACGCACCAAAGGATCCGTCCGCCTGGTTGAGCAAGGACCATGCCCCATGGGCCAAACTCGACAATGAAAAGCCGCCGGGCGAAACCATCGCCTATGACGTGCTGATCAAGCGCTGGACTGAACACCAGTAAGCGAACTGAATTCCTCCCAAGAAAGCCGGGGTGCATCCTTGATGCATCCCGGCAAACTATGCAAAGATCAAATTTCCAAACCAGGCGGAGGGCATCGAACACGCAATGGCTCTTGAACTCAAGAACATCTTTCAGCGCGTGGGCGCCGATATCCATATCCACGAAACCGATGTGACGTTTGAAAACGGCTCGTTCAATGTTCTGCTGGGAACCACGCTGGCAGGCAAAACCACCCTGATGCAGCTCATCGCCGGTATTCAGAAACCAACGTCAGGCGAGATCTGGTTCAAGGGCAAGAACATTACAAAAATGCCCGTGCAAAAACGCAATGTGTCTGTTGTCTATCAGCAATTCATCAACTATCCCAATTTCAATGTTTACGACAATATTGCCTCGCCGCTCCGCGTGGCTGGCATGGCCGCTGCCGAAATTGACCGGCGCGTGAACCAGGCCGCTGATCTCTTGCGCCTGACGCCGATGTTGCAACGCAAACCATCAGAGCTTTCCGGCGGCCAGCAGCAACGCACGGCA
>JANMPF010000534.1:0-4028 GCA_031369725.1 Rhodobiaceae bacterium
AATGGGCCAGGCCCCAACTCCATCCGGCAGTTTCAGCCGGATATCGGCCCGCTGTGCCACGGCAAGTGGAAATGTTGAAGCTGTGAATGGAAACACCGCGTTGCCGTCAACCGCAATCAATTGCCCTTCCAGCCCACCAAGGTCAATCCACATGTTGCTGGCCGCCGCCGCATTGATGATGCGCAGCCTGATGCTTGTTGCCTTGTCAACGCGCACCACTTCCGGATCATCCAGGGTCCGGTCATTGGCGAGATAGGCGTCAAACTTAACGTCGTTGGGCATGTCAGGCATAACCATGCCCGGCATGCTGTGCATGGCATGTCCACCGCCACCATTTTGCAACTCCTGCAGAATTTCCTGTGGGTCACGGAAGGTAAAGTCATGCAGCATCACCACATGCTCCTGTTCGTCAAACATCGGCTCGGCCGTTTCGCGCACAATAAGCGGTGCCGACAGCAGCTGCTGTTCCTGCAAACCCACATGTGAATGCATCCAGTGGGTGCCCGAGCGGGTATTCCTGAAATCATAGTCAAAAAATACACCAGGCTTCAAGGCATCCTGCGACAGCACCGGAACACCATCCTGGGCCGAAGGCGGCTTCAGGCCGTGCCAGTGAACCAGCGTGTCGTCAGCCAGCTCATTGTGAAGCCGCACCTGAAACTGCTTGTCCAGCAATACCGATAAGCCCGTGCCGCCCGCGCCATTTTGAATGCCAAAAACCTTGGCGGCACGGCCGTTCACCTCAATGACGCGGGTGAGAACCGTTAACTCCATGATTTCAGCCGCATGGGCCAATCTTGAAGCAAACGGCAACGCAGCTAAACCGTGCAGGAATGCACGCCGTGAAAATGGAGGTTGCATCATAAATCTCCGCATAACATTAAGAAATGGTCACCTAAAATAGTACAAATTTGCAAGCCTGCTTAACCCTAAAATCACATGTCCAAACTATCCTGCAAGCTGTCGCACCACGTTGGCCAATGCAGGGTCCAAGCTATGAAAATGACAAAAAGTTGGGTCAAGGCATATCTCGCTGCTGAAGATGGTGCGGTTGCGATTGAATATGCCATTATTGCTGTGGCTTTAACCCTGGCAATCATTGGTGGCTTTCCCAGCCTCACGGCCGCCATTACGACCAGGCTCCAGGGCATCGTAACCTCCTTTGGATCGCTTGGTTAAAATCAGGCACTGCGACCAATAGCCAGAAATTTCTCCCGTCTTTGCGTGCGCAAGACATCAGCCGAAACACCCGCGAATGCATCCAGCACGCGTCCGATCATGTCGCCGGCCGAAGCCATGGCCTGGTCTGGCTGCCGGTGGGCACCCCCTAAGGGTTCATTCACGATATCATCGATAACGCCAAGCTTTTTCAAATCCTGCGCCGTAATTTTCAAGGCCGCCGCAGCGTCCTTGGCGCGCGCTGCATCACGCCACAGGATGCTGGCTGCACCTTCGGGTGAAATAACGCTGTAGATTGCATGCTCCATCATCAGCACGCTGTTGCCTGTCGCAATGGCTATGGCGCCACCCGAACCACCCTCACCAATAATCAGCGAAACCAGGGGAACCCCAAGCCCGAGGCAACAATCGGTGGACCGCGCTATGGCTTCCGCCTGCCCGCGCTCTTCCGCATCAAGACCGGGATAGGCACCAGCCGTGTCCACAAAAGTGATCACCGGAATGCTGAACCGTTCGGCCAGTTCCATGAGCCGTACCGCCTTGCGGTAACCCTCTGGCCGGGCCATGCCAAAATTATGCTTCAGTCGCGCCTGGGTATCAGCGCCCTTTTCCTGCCCGATCACCACAACCGATTGGCCGTGGAACCGCCCAAGCCCGCCGACAATGGCAAAATCCTCGGCAAACTTCCGGTCACCCGCCATCGGCACATAGTCGGTAATAAGCGTATTGATGTAAGCCAGGGCGTG
Source organism: Rhodobiaceae bacterium (assembly GCA_031369725.1). Lineage (GTDB taxonomy): Bacteria > Pseudomonadota > Alphaproteobacteria > Rhizobiales > Aestuariivirgaceae > Aestuariivirga. Next base: position 1,926 of record JANMPF010000534.1, read on the forward strand.
CGGCCTGTCGGGATGGCGTGCGACCTGGGTTTTTTGCCACGGTGTCAAATTCACATAGAGATCGCCCAGGCTTTTCGACGCCTTTTTCTCCAGCGCCTTCACTTCGTCAGCTATTGAAACCGTTGAATCGCCGGCAGCCAAGGCTCGCAATTCGGCAATTTTACCTTCCAGCTCGGCAACTGATGTTTCAAAATCAAGATAGGAATGCATAGCGCCTCAATGTCGATACCCGCAATAGCGCAAGATGTGGCCGTCAGAGGCCGTAAAGTCAACTTTTCTTAGCCAGGGGATGGTGGCTTTCCACCACCGCCTGCAGGCGGTCTGCCTGCACATGGGTGTAAATCTGGGTAGTTGAAATATCCGCGTGCCCCAGCATTTGTTGGACGCTACGCAAATCTGCTCCCTTCTCCAGCAAATAGCTGGCAAAGGCATGGCGCAGCACATGCGGGGAAATTTTGTCGAGATCAAGTCCGCAGGCCGCCGCCAGGCCTTTGAGCTCCAGCCCGAAATGTTGGCGGGTAAGGCACCCACTGGCCCCGTGGGAAGGAAACAGCCAGTTGCAGTCCGCTTCCAGATATTTGAGATATGCGCCCAAAACTTTTCGCGCCTGGCCAGAAATCGGAACCAGCCTTTCCCTGCCGCCCTTGCCACGAATGTTCAGAAATGCATCGTCCGTCGTCACTGCCCGCACCGTTAATCCGACGAGCTCTGAAACCCGAAGTCCGGTTGCAGCAAGCAGTTCCAGCAAACAATAAAGCCGCTCAGCCTTGAACCTTGCCTTGCCTTCACTTTGAGCGGCACGCTTGCGCGCCTCGGCAAGCAACAAGCCAATATCGGCCGTTGAAAGTATTTTGGGCAAGGGCCGGCCGGCCCTGGGGCTTTCGACAATGGCAGCCGGATTTGCCCCCGCAATGCCTTCGCCGTGAATGAATTGGTGGAATTGCCGAACCGCTGAAAGCCGCCTGGCTGCCGTGTTGCGCGCCAAGCCTTGCGCTTCAAGGCTTAAAAGATAGTCCCTTATATTATCGCTAGTGGCTGATAACACGTCGATTGTTCCAAGAAATTCAAGGTAGTGGGCAAGGTCACGGCCATAGGCCTGCAGCGAATTTTCAGCAGCACCGCGTTCGGCACTCATCATTTCCAGAAACCGGTCCACATGGCGCTGCGATTTGGAAATGTTATTTCTGCCGGAGCTTTTCATGGGGCAAAGACTTCACGATTTCTGATTGTTCAGGCGGAAATTGGGCAAGTCCCCACACGGTGCCATAAACCGCACCCCCCAAAACAAGAACGACAAACAAAAACTTCAGGCTATCCGGCACCTAATACTCCCAGTTGAAATCACTCTACAAGAAACGCTGCTAAATAACCATCCTATCAAAAGCCTTGGCGCTTGGCCTCCTGCCGTTCTAAAAGCAGCGGCAAGTGAAGGAATGGAACCAATGGCGAGGCGGTCTCTCAGCAAGGAGATTCAGGATATCCGTGAAAAGCTCGGAAATCACCCGATTGTGCTGGTGGGACTCATGGGCGCCGGCAAATCCAGCATTGGCCGCAGGCTTGCCGAAAAGCTTGAACTTGCCTTCATTGATGCCGATCATGAAATTGAGCTCGCCGCCGATAAGTCCATTCCCGAAATATTTGCCGACCATGGCGAGGCGTATTTCCGCGAAGGTGAACGCCGGGTGATTTCACGTCTCATTGAAAATGGTGCCCAGGTCCTGGCAACCGGCGGCGGCGCATTCATCAACGACGAGACACGTGCCAGTATTGAATCCCGGGGTGTGTCGGTTTGGCTGAAGGCCGATTTGCCCCTGCTGATGAAACGCGTGATGAAACGCGCCGACCGGCCGCTGCTGCAATCCGATGATCCGCGAGCCATCATGCAGCGGTTGATGGATACACGCTACCCCATTTACGGCAAAGCCGATGTCATTGTTGAAAGCAAGGATGTCCAGCACACGCAAATGGTCAACGAGGTTATTAAGGTTCTGGCCAAATGGCCAGGCTGGGAACGTTTGAACAATGTCACAACCTGACGCCAAGCACCGCGACACTGTTTCTGTTGCCCTCGGCAACCGGACCTATGATATTCATATCGGCGAA
>JANMPF010000537.1:0-3194 GCA_031369725.1 Rhodobiaceae bacterium
GGTAAAGCCAGCCTCTATGTGGGTGTCTCCGCAGATCTCACGTCGAAGTTCAGCGCCGTTGATCTGGTGCGCGCTGGTTCAGTCGCACTCGGCGGCAAGGGCGGTGGCGGCAGGCCGGATTTGGCTCAGGCAGGCGGGCCCGATGGCACCAAGACCGCAGAAGCCTTTGCCGCAATTGGTTCACTCCTCAGGCAGCCCTAGGTATTGTGGTCGGGGTGCTGCAGGCTCTTGAGCTTGGCCCCACATTGGCAGCCACCTGAATAACCGCCGTCTGTTTGCATTTCGCTCGGTCCAAATTGCCAGAAATCAACACTTTATTTACCATAATGGTAGCAGCGTGCATTCTCAATTTATCGAGGGAAAATGACGCATGTTGGGAAAGGCAGCAGGTAATTTGGACCAAAAGACATGGCCCAAAATGCAGACCCTGTATTTCTTCATTGCTGCCTGCAATCTAGTGGCGACCATTTGCGGCCTTTACCTCAGTCATCTCGTCATCAATGTCTATGACGCAAGCGTGGCTGAAAACAGGATTTTTGACCGCCAGATGGCTGCATCCTGGGTGATAGCCGATACCGCTGCCGATGCGGAATCTGAATACATAAATGTGCTTGATACAAAGGCAACCAACCAGGCCCAATCCATGTTCAAGACCAAGGCCTATGAGTTTCACCAGGCCATAAATCAATTGCGTCAGGAAATCCCGCTACATTTTGGCGAGGCACCAGCCAAACATGCCAACAATATTTTGCGGCAAATGGACCTGGTAATGATTGACATGGAAAGGAACTCGCAGACTGTCAACCAAAATATCATTGCGGGCGATTTGGTTGCCGCCCATTTGACCGTGTCCAAAATGGTGGACCGCTATAACGTTTTGCGGTTTTACACGATCGATCTTATCCAGTTGATTAGCCGCGTAAAATTGAAGGCCGCCAGTGATGCAAGTGCAGTTGCCACAAAGCTGCGCGGTTATGAGTTTTACATTGGCGTGCTGATGGCATTGGTCATTTGCGGTGGCGCCTGCTATGGGCATTTCTTGGGCAGGGTACTCAGGAACAAACTTGCCGAACTTGAAAAAACCAACGGCGAATTGGCCGCGGCACACCAACAGACGCTGGCTTTCGCGAAGGAAATCCAAACTGTAAACGGCGACATGGGAACGCTGAACCGCCAGCTCAGTGACAATCTGTCTAAACTGCATGAAGCCCAGGATGAGGCACTGCGCAAAGGCAAGATGGCCCAACTTGGAAACCTCACGGCAACTGTTGCCCATGAGTTGCGCAATCCCCTGAGTACGGTGCGCACCTCTACATATCTCCTCGCCCGCAAGATCAAAGACAAGGGACTGGGCGTTGAGCCGCAGCTGCAGCGCATCAACAATGGCATTATTCGCTGCGATAATATCATAACACAGCTCCTCGATTTTTCGCGTTCCAAAGCCGTCAAAGCTGAACCAACGGTTCTTGATGTGTGGCTTGAGAAGCTTATTCAAGCCGAGGCACAGAGATTGCCCGAAGCTGTATCTATTGAATGTCTTTTTGGCCTCGGCGACAGACTTGTTGAACTTGAGCCTGGCCGCTTTGAGCGTGCCATCATTAACCTGCTGTCAAATGCCTCAGAAGCCCTCGTTGGCAAGGGCGATGATCCGAAAGCCTGCTTCCGCGAAAATCCCACCATCACGATTTCCACCCGAATGACGGCGCGCGGGGCTGAAATAAGCGTGGCAGATAATGGCCCCGGAATTCCAGCTGAAAATCTGAACCGGGTTCGCGAGCCGCTCTTCACGACGAAAAATTTCGGCACGGGACTTGGCATTCCCGCGGTCGAGCAAATTCTCGAACAGCACAGTGGCGGGTTGGACATCACGTCGGTTGAAGGGCAGGGAGCCACATTCACCATGTGGCTGCCCGTTCATGCAAATCATGGAGAGCAAGCCGCATGACCCGGTCACTTCGCATTCTTATTGTCGACGATGACGCCGACAACGCCAACTCCCTGGGTGAGCTGTTCGAATTGGAAGGCCATAAGGTCCATGTCGTTTACGACGGCGAAAGCGCAGTTGCAGCCTACCTCAAGCAGGATTTCGACGTTGCTTTCATGGATGTGATGTTGCCTGGCAAAAATGGCGTTGAAAGTTTTCTGGAAATCAAGCGGCTAAAACCCAATGCCCATGTCTACATGATGACGGGTTACAGCGTTGAGCAGCTGTTGCAACAGGCCATCGCCGGCGGTGCCATGGGGGTTTTTGCCAAGCCCGTCAACCTCTACCAGGTTTTGGAGGCTGTGACCGGTCTCGGCGATTCCGGTATTGTGTTGGTAGCCGAAGATGATCCAAATTTTGGACCAACCCTGAGCCAGCTGATCAATCGCAATGGCTATCGTTGTGAGTTGGTGCGCAATGGCCGGGATGCGTTGGACCGCGTGAATGCAGGTGGCGTCGATGTTCTTGTGCTGGATCTCAAAATGCCGCTCATCAATGGAATTGACGTCTATACCACCCTTAAAAAGCAGGGTCGCGAGATTCCCACAATTATTATCACGGGCAATGCAAGTGAGCACAGCAAGGAACTTGCGATGTTTGATGATGTAATTGTGACTGGAATTCTGAACAAGCCATTCGATCCTCTGGTCTTGCTGGATCGCTTGGAGACACTCGCTGCCTGATGGATTCAGTGTTTTGCTCTGGGGAGAGAAATCGATGCGTTATTGCAAATCCTCCGTGGTGCCATGCGTGTATTTGGCAAGCCCGTGGATCTGCCGAGCGTACTCGATATGGTGGAGCTGGCGGCCTGAGGCCTAACGCATTGCCTTCTGAAGGTTTTTGTCGATTGCATCGATGAAGCCTTCAGTGGAAAGCCAGCTTTGTTCCGGTCCAACGAGCACCGCCAAATCCTTCGTCATGCTGCCTTCTTCGATGGTTGCAACTGTCACTCTCTCAAGTGTATCGGCAAACTTTGCAAGCTGTGCGTTGTCATCAATCTTGGCGCGATGCTTCAACCCGCCAGTCCACGCAAATATGGATGCGGCTGAATTGGTGGAAGTCTGTTTGCCTTCTTGGTGCAGCCGGTAATGCCGTGTTACCGTGCCATGGGCAGCTTCTGCTTCAACTGTTTTGCCGTCAGGCGTCATCAATACGGATGTCATAAGGCCAAGCGAACCATATCCTTGCGCCACAAGGTCAGACTGCACTT
>JANMPF010000002.1:0-7556 GCA_031369725.1 Rhodobiaceae bacterium
TCAATCACCGCGAGCAAAACTTTTGGCAGGGTCTCGAATGCGTAAGGCGCATGCAGGCGCTCCAGCCAATGGTGATAGTCCCTGCCCCACGGCCCAATATTGATGCAAGGATAGCCTGCAGGCTCAGCCAAGGTAAAACTCGAACCCCAAATCGGCGTGTTTTCAGCAACAGCTGCAAAATCACCCACGGCCTCGCCCACAAAGCTCATGTCTGAAATGCCGGGAAAATATCCCACCGTTGCAAGCCCGTGGGATTTCGCCACAGTCGCAATCACGTGCGATAATTTTTCATCCCTGAGTGAAACCGCAGGATAGGGAATAGAACCAAATCCAATCACCACGGCAGGCCCTGCAAGACCCGACAGCGACCAGACATATTGCGTCAGGAGCTTGGCGCGTTCGGGCAAATCCAAATCAACCCGCAGCGCAAGTTCGGCAGCCTTTGCCAGGAACTTGTCTGCTGCGATCAAGCGCTTCAATTCAGCAAAACCCATGACAGGAATCTGGCGCTTCAACCTGGTTCCGGCCCGCACCATGGCGCGACGCGCCAGTGCCAGTGAAATCGCCAATACTTCGGCACCACTGCGCCTGTGTTGCAAGGTGTTCCAATACACAAATGTTTGCGCCGGCGTGGTCACATTGTAGCCTGCCTTCAAATCCTTGGCATAAAGTGCCGTGGGAGGTGCTGCCATTTCCCCGCCGCTTCGCTCGGCAAGCTCCGCTGCCAATTCAAATTCAACCAGCAACTCCGCAGCGATATAAGCTGAATTTGCACCATCCTGCGGGTAACAGGCATGCGCCTCTTTGCCCACCACAAATGCTGTCACCAACTGCTTGCCAATCGACCCCAACGCCGCAACGCGGCCCGTTGAACCATCACCCTGATCAGAAATGGCATCAAGATTGATGACCAATTCAATTTCAAGTTTCTTCTCTTTCGCCATCCGTGAAATCTCTGGCGCACCTGCCCGCATGCCCGCCGAACGGTCTTCCTCGTCGGGAGTTGCGGCCAGCAGCAGTGAACACTCCCCATCATATTGCTCAAGTACGGCAAGACCCGCCGCCACACCGGATTTCATGTCCAGCAATCCGCGCCCCGGAAGATATTCGCCAGACGTCAAATCAGCCAGCGCCATGGCACTTTCACCCGTCTGCTCCAGCTTTGCAATCATCGCCTCACGCAATACGACCGGATTCAACGCCAGGCCCTCAAGGTCGCAATAATCGGAAATCGGCACCGTATCGAAATGCCCGGCCAGTACAATGCAGCGGGAACTTGTTCCACGCTTCAGCACAAACACATTGCTGCGCCCCAACGCATCGCCCAATATGTCCGTTTTCCAAACGTCGGAAAATCCCAAATGTTTGAGATAGGTCACCAGCCGCAAGGAAAAAATCGCCTCATCGGCCGTCCCCGTCACCGACGGCCAGGACGTAATCTCCAAGGCAATCTCGCGCGTGCGGGCGGCCAGATCAGGCGAATTTTTGATCATATTCGAGCACGGCATTGAGCAACACCTGGGAACCCGCACCACATTCTTCCAGCGTGGTGGATTCCGCCTCATTATGCGAAATGCCGCCAAGGCAGGGAACAAATATCATTGTGGTGGGGGCCACCCGCGCAATATAGGCCGCATCATGGCCAGCACCCGATGCCATCTCGCGCATTCTGTGCCCTGCCTGTGCACCGCCCCGGCGCACACATTCAATCAGTTCGGGATTGAATTTCACCGCCGGTGATTTCCAAATGCACTTTTCTTCAAACGTCAGTTTTTCCGCTTCCGCAATGGGGCCAAGGGCTGCACGGAAGGCCGTTTCCATCCGGTCCAGCACCGCTTCATCAGGATGCCGCAAATCCACCGTGAAAAACACTTCGCCCGGCACCACATTGCGGCTGTTGGGCCTGTTCTCAATCAGTCCAACCGAAGCCACCCCCGGCAGATGCGACAGCCCCACCTGGTGAATTGCCTCAATCATCCGCGCGCCTCCGAGCAACGCATTTTTGCGCAGCAGCATGGGCGTTGCACCGGTGTGGCTCTCCTGCCCCCGCAGCGTTACTTCATACCAGCGCATGCCCTGCACGCCTGTCACCACGCCAATCATTTTCTCTTCGGCTTCCAGTATCGGTCCCTGCTCAATATGCAGCTCAAACATCGCCTGGAATTTGTGCGAGCCCACAGGTTCAGAACCCAGATAACCAATCCGTTTCAATTCATCGCCAAGCTTGATGCCGTCCCGGTCTTCGCGGGTGTAGGCAAACTCTGGCGTGAACACGCCTGCATAGACCCCCGAGCACAGCATGGCCGGCGCATAGCGCGAACCCTCTTCATTGGTCCAGTTCACAACCATCAGGGGCGCATTGGTTTCATACCCCATGTCAACCAGGGTGCGCAAAGCCTCAAGTGCGCCAAGCACACCCAGCACGCCATCAAATTTCCCGCCAGTGGGTTGCGTATCAAGATGCGAACCCAGGGCAATCGGCAGCAAATCCTTGCGGCGGCCAACCCGCGTGGCAAACATGTTGCCCACGCTATCAACCTGTACCACACAGCCCAGCGCCTCGCACTGCGCCTTGAACCAGTCACGTACTTTCCTGTCCTCGTCCGAAACCGTCAACCGTTTGATGCCACCCTTGACGGTGCCGCCAAACTTGGCCGTCTCCATAAGTGAATCCCACAGGCGTTGCGGGTTAATGACAAGGTTTGATTTGTTGGGCATGGAAATTCCTCACGCGATGCGAATATCAGTATGAACGAAATCATTGCCCTTGAACAATAGAGGCACCCGGTGAATTTTTGCACAGGCATAGGAAAAACAATCGCCCATATTCAGCGCAGCCTTGTGCCGCCCCTTGCCATATTGACGAAATGCATCAAGCGCCATCTCGCCTATCGCATCATCTATCGGGATAATTTGTGCCTGCGTGTCTGTCAGGAAATCGCGCACTCCAGCGGATGAAAAAACAAGATTCCCATCAAGAACGCGCGCAAATCCGAGGCTTGCCTCATAAATTGCCAATGGCGAAACCAGAACTCTCTTGGCTGCGTCCAGTTTGTCTCGAAATATGGGGTATTCACTCTCTTTGGCCAAAACAGCAATGATCGCCGAGGCATCGGCAAACATTAGAGGTCACCAGAAAGGTCGTCAAAAAATGCCTTGTCAGCTGCCAGTCCGCTACGCGGAAATTTGCTGAACCGCTCGGCCAACGCGTCAAGCTTTTCAGCAACGCTCTTTGTGGCCTTGCTGTTTGCATACTCCTTTTCCACCGCCTCACGGATTGTATCCGTCAGCGTCATGCCTTTGATCTTTGCAAGCCTGCGAACCGCCTTGTCAGTTGCCGGATCTTTCACATAAAACGTCATGGCATTTCTCCGTATATACAATAATATAATTGGTATATACTTTGATGTCAAGGTGCGTCAATCAGCTTGCCCATGATGGCAATGGCCTTCTGATAAACCGCTGCCGCATTCCAGCCCTGAATGGCGGCAAAATTGGCTTCCCCGGGCTGATAGCCGCCACCTGCCGAAAACCCGTGGCCGGCCAAAAACTTCGCCGTCGACGCCAACGCATCCGCCTTGGAATTCAGGTTCACGCTGCCGTTGCCATCCCCATCTGCCCCATAAAGGAAAATGTTTTTCGGCATGAATTGCGTTTGCCCCACTTCGCCATGCATCGCACCGATTGAAGACGCAGAGAGGGTTCCGCGTTCAACAAGATGCAATGCTGCATAAAGCTGGTCATTGAAAAATGCCGTGCGGCGACAGTCATAGGCAAGCGTGGCAACAGCCGAAAGCGTGTTCTGGTTTCCGGTAAACCCGCCAAACCCCGTTTCCATGCCCCAAATGGCAAGCAGCGGACCAGGCGGTACGCCGAAGCGTTTTTCCAGGGAAGCAAACAGGCCAGCATTGGCTTTTTTAAGCGCCCGTCCCTTCGCCACAATGCCGGCTGCACCCCGCTTGGCCATGAAGGCTTCAAGCGATAGTTTGAAACTGTGCTGGTTGCGGTCAGCCCTGATTGTTCCGGTCGAATAGGTCGTGTCCATGAGTGCGGCAATCGCCTTGGACTTGATGCCCCGGGCCTTGGCTTCTGCCGCAAAGGCTGGCTTCCAGCTTTCAAACGCAGCCCCGGTGCTGCTGCATTTTGCAGCCAGGGCTCCCCCCGTCCACCCACCCAAGCCAACGCAAGAAACAATTACAGCTGTAATCCATGTCTTCGCCATCATTGATCCTCATGCCGATTCCAAACCATACACTGCCATTAACCCCGCCACTTGTCAGCCAGCCGCAGGCTGCCTATGAAACCCCATGCAAAATTCAATTGAACGCCTGTTTCCCACCCTGCTTTACCGCGCCGAGGTGCCCAACGCCGCAAAGCTTAATATCGATTTGGAGGATGCGGCCCTCGCCTTGCGCCAGCATGACCGCCACGGCCTGCGCTGGTGCGAACACCATGGCTATGCCGGCTATACCTCCTATGCATCCATAAATGATCTTGCTGACCGTTCCGCCCCCTTCGCCAAACTCGAAAAAATCATCCATGCCCATGCAGCAAGCTTTGCCAAATTATTGCTGTGGAAATTGCGCGGCGGCAAGCCAAGGTGTGACAGCATGTGGGTGAACGTTTTGCCGCAAGGTGGCTCGCACACCTCCCACATCCACACCAACGCGGTTATAAGCGGCACCTATTATGTGAACGCGCCTGAAGGTGCCAGTCCTGTCGTGTTCGAAGACCCGCGCCATGCCATGATGATGGCAGCACCGCCGCGCCAAGCCGGCATTTACGAAAGCCGCGTTCCAAAAGCCGGAACCCTCATGCTGTGGGAAAGCTGGCTTCGCCACGAAGTTCCCATGAACCGCGCCGCCAGCGAACGCATCAGCATAAGCTTCAACTGCATAATCGGTTAAGTCCGGTCAATCAGTGCCACCTGCGGGCTGGCTTCACGCGGCAGCTTGCCTTGCAGGCGCGGATCATCATGCACCTCCACCATCAGTGCGTAAGGCTTAAAGCCTGAACGGCGATAAAAACCAATCGCATTGGGATGGTCATAATGGCAGGTGTGAACCCAGAAGCGGTTGATGGGCTTGGCCCAGGCCTTTTCAATTGCAATATTCATCAGTATACGGCCTATTCCGCCACCGATCACGTCCTTGGCAAGCCCCAGGAACGCCAGTTCGCAATTGGGCATGTCCCTGAAATCAAGTTCAAGAATACCAATTGCCGAGTCATCATGATACAGCCCATAGGACTCCACCTGTGCGTGGCCAAGAATGCCCTTAAGTTTTTCATCCGCCATGATGAGGCGTGAAAACCACATGATATCCTCACCTACTTTGCGAAACAGGCCGCGGTAACCGTCAAGATCGGCAGGATCAATCACCCGCAGCGAATAGCCTGCAGGCAAGGGCTTTGCCGCTGCCTGCGGGTTGGCATTCATCTCAAGGCAAGTCACCACATTTGCAAGCTTGCCCGGTGGCAGGTCATAATAGCCATTCGGCAAATCAAGCAGGGCCATGGTGAGTTACCGCATCGTCGGGATGGAGAACTGGGCGCCTTCCTTGGTGCCCGAAGGCCACCGCGACGTCACGGTTTTCGTCTTGGTGTAAAAGCGGATTGAATCCGGCCCGTGCTGGTTCAGGTCACCAAAGCTGGAGGATTTCCAGCCACCAAAGGTGTGATAGGCCAAAGGCACCGGAATGGGAACGTTCACGCCCACCATGCCAACCTGCACTTTGGCGGCAAAGTCGCGCGCTGCATCGCCGTCACGTGTATAAATCGCAACGCCATTGCCATATTCATGGGTATTGCAAAGATCCAGCGCCTCTTCATACGTCTTGGCGCGCAACACACCCAGCACCGGCCCGAAAATTTCTTCCTTGTAAATGCGCATGTCCTTGGTCACGTTGTCAAACAAGGTGCCACCGAGGAAATAGCCATTCTCATAGCCCTGCATTTTGAAGCCGCGGCCGTCAACCCTGAGTGTGGCACCTTCCTTCAAGCCAATGTCGATATATCCCTTGACACGATCAAGCGCCATCTTGGTAACCAGCGGCCCGTAGTCGGCTTCGCGGTCGGTTGACAAACCAACTTTCAATTTCTCGACGCGGGGAATTAGCTTGGCAATGAGCGCATCCGCCGTTGCCTCGCCCACCGGCACCGCAACCGACAGTGCCATGCAGCGCTCGCCTGCCGAGCCATAAGCCGCACCAATCAACGCATCCACCGCCTGGTTCATGTCGGCATCCGGCATGATCACCATGTGGTTCTTGGCACCGCCAAAGCATTGCGCGCGCTTTCCCGTAGCAGTTGCCCCGGCATAGACATATTGCGCAATGGCCGTGGAGCCCACAAAGCCCACAGCCTTGATATCTGCATCATTCAGGATCGCATCAACCGATTCCTTGTCGCCATTCACCACATTCAAAATTCCGGGCGGCAGGCCAGCCTCAAGGAAAAGTTCCGCAATGCGCATCGGGCAGGAGGGGTCACGCTCGGATGGTTTCAAGATGAAGGCGTTGCCAACAGCGATGGCAGGCGCACACTTCCACAGTGGAATCATCGCCGGGAAATTGAACGGCGTAATGCCAGCGACCACACCAAGTGCCTGCCGCATGGAATACATGTCAATGCCAGGGCCGGCACCATCGGTGAACTCGCCCTTCACGAGATGGGGAACTCCACAGGCAAATTCCGCCACTTCAACACCGCGCTGCAAATCGCCCAACGCGTCTGGAACCGTTTTGCCGTGCTCCATGGAAATCAGCGTGGCCACTTCTTCCTTGTGCCTGTTGATCAGCTCCAGGAACTTCATCATCACGCGGGCGCGGAACTGCGGGTTCTTGGCGGCCCAGGCGGGTTGGGCAGCTCTTGCGTTTTCAACCGCGCTGCGCATTTCAGCGGTGGAAGCCAGTGCCACTTTTGCCTGCACTTCGCCGGTGTTGGGGTTGAATACATCGGCCGTCCTGCCGGATGTTCCCTTGACATGCTTGCCACCAATAAAGTGCCCGATTTCCTTGACCATTTTCGTGGCTCCACTGCCTGAAATTATGTATGCCTGACCATAGGCATAGCCGGTATAGCGCATCCAAATCAAATATGGAATAAATATTTCGTTAGTTCCAGAAAATAGAATTTTTATTCCATCGCTTTTTATCTGGATTTTATAATTCTTGATCAAATGGTCAACAGTGGATAGCTTTCGCGCAACAAGAAAAATTGCCCTGGAGGGGTCATGGCGGCTCAAGCCGTAATTGATATCAGCGGTCTCAGCCTCACGTTTACCACGGCAGATGGGCCGGTTTATGCCCTTGATGGCATTGATCTCACCGTGAATGACGGGGATTTCGTCTCTTTCATCGGCCCCTCGGGCTGCGGAAAAACCACCCTATTGCGTGTCATCGCCGATCTCGAAAAGTCCACCTCCGGCAAGATTTCCGTAAACGGCATGTCTCCTCACCAGGCGCGGCAGTCACGTGCCTATGGCTACGTGTTTCAGGCGCCGGCGCTGTATCCATGGCGCACCGTGCAACAGAATGTTGGCCTGCCCTTGGAGATTA
>JANMPF010000548.1:0-1704 GCA_031369725.1 Rhodobiaceae bacterium
ATTCTCATTGCTTGTAGGTCCAGTTGCCAATGCCGTAGTCATCCATTTCGCAGCCCCGCTCGAAACGGTCGAGCGAATAGGCGCGGTTCAATTCGTGCTCTTCATCGTGGGCAATGGTGTGGGCGAAGGTCCAGCCGCTGGCGGGGGTCGCCTTGAACCCCTGGTAACACCAGCCGCCATTGAAATAGAGGTTCCTGATTTTGGTGCGGCAAATGAAGGGACTGCCATCGGGGGTCATGTCCATGATGCCGCCCCAGTGGCGCAGCAGGCGCAGCTTTGACATGAAGGGCAGCAGCGATACGGCGCATTCCGCCACGGTTTGAATGCGTGGGAATTGGCCGCGCTGGGTATAGGTATTGAAACCATCGATGTGGCCGCCAAACACCATGCCGCCCTTGTCGCTTTGCGACAGATAGAAAAGTTCAGCGCCCCATGACACCACATGATCCACCATCGGCTTTACAGGTTCGGTCACAAAGGCCTGCAGGATGTGGCTTTCAATAGGCAAGCGGAGGCCTGCCATTTTGGCGACGTGGGACGAGTGGCCTGCCACGGCCATGGCAACCTTGCCGGCAAGTATTTTCCCCCGCGAGGTTTCAACACCCACAGCCGTTTCACCATCCATCACAAAGCCTGTGACTTCGCAATTTTCGATGATGTCCACGCCAAGCGTATCGGCAGCGCGGGCGTAGCCCCAGGCCACGGCATCATGCCTTACGGTTCCGGCACGTTCCTGCAATATGCCGCCCCAGACGGGCCAGCGGGCGTCCTTGGAATAATCGAGATAGGGCAAGAGTTTCATGACCTGCCCGCGATCCAGCAGTTCGGCGTCGATGCCGTTGAGCCGCATGATGTTGCCACGCCTTGCATAGACATCCATCTGCACCGGATTGGTGGCCAACACCACCTGGCCGCGCTGGGACACCATGCAATTGAAATTGAGGTCGTGGGAAAGGCCCTCCCAGAGTTTCAGCGAATGCTCAAAAAATTGTGTGTTGCCGTCGATCACGTAATTGGAGCGAATGAGCGTGGTGTTGCGCCCCACATTGCCGGAACCTATGTAGGCGCGCTCGATTACGGCCACATTGGTAAGTCCATGGTTCTTTGCCAGGTAATAGGCGGTTGCCAGCCCGTGCCCGCCGCCGCCGATGATGATGGCATCGTAGGAAGATTTGGGCGCAGCGGCGCGCCAGGCCCGGGGCCATGGCCTGTCGGGTTGCAACGCGTGCCTCGCGAGAGCTAGTGCGGAATAGGGCTTGAACACAAATCCAGTTACCAGAAATCCCCATCAATCGACAAGGCGCGGATTTTTCACCCTTCGGTGCTTGGCAATTTCGGCATATTCGCTGGTGAGAAACGCCAGAGTGCTCATTGCCAAATAGCCAAAAACCAGCGGCAACACGGTGCCGTCATATTGCTGGCCGATCCAGCCGCCAACGCCAAGGGCCACGAGCGATGAAAGTGTGCCCGAAATGGCCGCCGCCATGCCCGCTATGTGGCCCACCGGTTCCATCGCCATGGCATTATAATTGCCAAACAGAATGCCGCAGCAGAAGAAGGTGCAGAACAGGTAGATGCCCAACGTCCATAGCGGCGGTTGCCCGGCATAGAGCAAGGCCACCCCGAGAAAGATGGCGGAGAACGCCATGCAGAAGCGCACCGCCCATTTGGACAACAGGCGCATGCCGTAACGCATCACCATTC
>JANMPF010000550.1:0-4957 GCA_031369725.1 Rhodobiaceae bacterium
GGCAGCACAAGTTCATCACCTGTTGCGATGACAGCCACGACCGGCTTTCTCCGCACACTGACAATACCGCAATTCATTGCCGCGGCAAGTCCGATGTCGCGGGCGTTCAACCGCATAGTGCTGGAAAGAAGGGTTTCACCCCTCTTGAAATCAAGTCCGGAGGGGCGGATATTTTGCTGGGAGCGAATTGCTTGCAGCACCGTTACAGCGCTACCCGCAGCCTCGGTATTTTCCTGAATGACGACGGCATCCGCCGTGGCCGGAACCGGTGCGCCTGTGAAAATACGAATGGCCTCGCCCGGTTTCAGTTTGCCTGTGAAGGCATGCCCGGCGGCACTTGTGCCGATGACCTTGAGCGTTGCAGGAACAACGGCCACATCGTGGGCGCGCACCGCATAACCATCCATCGCCGAGGCATTAAACGGCGGCTGATCGCGCTTGGCGCGGAGCGGCTTTGCCAACACGCGGCCCAAAGCCCGGGCGAGGGGTATGTTTTCGGCTGCCAATGGCTTCACCCCCGCCAGAATGCGGGCACGGGCTTCTTCAACGGGCATCAGGGCCATGACTATTGTGCCGTGAATGTGCCGGACTTGCCACCGGACTTTTCCACCAGCCGCAAATCAGTGATTTTCATCTCCCGGTCAACCGCCTTGCACATGTCGTAAAGTGTCAGGGCAGCCACCGAACACGCCGTCAGGGCCTCCATTTCAACCCCGGTCTTGCCTTCAACTTTTACGCTGGCTGTAACGTCAATGCAATGCGTTGCTTCATTGGGTGCAAAATCTACCGAAACCTTGGTAATCAAGAGCGGATGACACAGCGGAATGAGCTCATGGGTTTTCTTTGCCGCCATGATGCCGGCAATGCGGGCGGTGGCCAGCACATCACCCTTTTTCGCCGTGCCTGTTAATATCAGCGCCAGCGTTTCCGGCCGCATTACCACGCGCGCGCGCGCCGCGGCCGACCGGCTGGTCACCTGCTTGTCGGACACGTCCACCATATGGGCGTTTCCGGTAGTATCGAGGTGGGTGAGCTTGCTCATGGTTTTTGCAGTATAGCACGGGTTGCGGCAGCCACATCATCTTGCCGCATCAGGCTTTCACCGATGAGGAACGTGTTCACGCCAACGGTTGCAAGCCTCGCCAAATCGGACGGCTTGAATAGCCCGCTCTCACCCACAATCATCCGGTCCTTCGGCACACGTGGAGCCAATATCATCGTCGTTTCCAGCGTACTCTCGAACGTGTGGAGATTGCGGTTGTTGATGCCGATCATGGCCGAGGTTAGCTTCAAGGCGCGGTCAAGCTCTGGCTGGTCATGCACTTCAATCAGCACGTCAAGGTTCCAGTCGGAGGCTACAGCTTCAAGCTCATGGGCGAGGCCATCATCAATCATCGCCATGATGAGCAGAATGCAATCTGCCCCCCAGGCGCGGGCCTCCACAACTTGGTAGGGATCAAGCATGAAATCCTTGCGCAAGGCGGGCAGGGTGCAAGCGGCTTTGGCTTGTCGCAAAAATTCAGGTGCACCCTGAAAAGACGGTGCATCGGTGAGGACGGATAAGCATGCAGCACCGCCGTGCTCAAAGGCTGCGGCCAACTCTGCAGGCAAAAAATTCTGGCGGATGAGGCCTTTGGAAGGGCTGGCCTTCTTTATCTCGGCGATCAAAGCCCAATTTCCTTCGCTCGCTTTTTTCTGCAACGCTCTCTGAAATCCACGTACCGGGCCAACATGCTTTGCCTGCGCTTCAAGGGCGGCCAATGGCACAACGGCTTTAGCCTTTGCCACTTCATCGCGTTTATAGGCAGCGATTTTATCAAGAATGCTGGCCATCAGCTGTTTGACACCTTGATAAGCCGGTCCAGTGCCGCCAGCCCAGCTCCAGAATCAATTGCTGCTTCTGCAGCGCGCACGCCATCGGCAAAACTTGTAGCCTTGCTGTCCATCAGAAGTGCGGCACCTGCCGTCATCACAACTGCATCGCGGAACGCGGCTTTCTGCCCTTTCAGGACATTTCGCAAAGCATCAGCGTTGTAAACCGCGTCTCCGCCTGTGAGATATTCCAACTTGGAACGCTGCAACCCGACAAGTTCCGGGGTCACCTCAAAATTGTTGATCACGCCATTCTTCAATTCTGAAATCCATGTGGTGCCCGTTGGCACAATCTCATCCAGGCCGCCTTCGCCATGGCAAATCCAACAGGCTTCAGAGCCCAGATTCTGCAGAACATGGGCGAGGGGTTCCACCCATGCCTTTGAAAAAACACCGGTAACCTGCTTCTTGACGCCGGCAGGGTTCGACAGCGGGCCAAGCAGGTTGAAAATCGTGCGTGTGCCAAGTTCAACGCGGGTTGGCCCCACATATTTCATTGACGCGTGATGGGCAGGAGCAAACATGAAGCCAACGCCGGCTCGCGAAATGCATTCGCTGATTTTTTCCGGCGGCAGATCAATCTTTACGCCCAATGCCATCAGAACGTCAGCTGCACCTGAACGCGACGACAAGGCCCGGTTGCCATGCTTGGCGACTTTCAGCCCGGCACCCGCCGCAACAATGGCAGCACAGGTTGAGATATTGTAGGAACCCGACGCATCACCACCTGTTCCCACAATGTCAATCGCATCGGCGGGGGCTGCAACGCGGATCATCTTCTCGCGCATGATTTCAACCGCACCGGTAATTTCATCAACGGTTTCGCCGCGCACCCGGAGCGCCATGAGCAACCCTGCAATTTGCGAAGGCGTTGCGTCGCCCGACATCATGATGTTGAAGGCAGTGCGGGCTTCCGCACGGGTGAGCGGTTTGCCGTCAGCAGCTTTGGCAATGATGGGTTTGAATTCAGACATCACACAGCCTTTGCAATTTTGAGAAAATTTTTCAACACTGCATGGCCATATTGCGAGGCAATGCTTTCCGGGTGGAACTGCACACCATGCACATTCAAGGCTTTGTGCTGCAAGCCCATGATCAGGCCATCCACCTCCGCCGTAATTTCAAGGCAATCCGGCAGGCTCGATTTTTCGACAATCAGCGAATGGTAGCGCGTTGCTTCAAAATCTTGCCGCACATCCTTGAATACGCCTTTGCCATCGTGATGCACATTGGAAAGCTTGCCGTGCATCAGTTGGGGCGCACGGACCACCTTGCCCCCAAATGCCTGACCAATGGCTTGCAAACCCAAACACACACCAAAGATTGGAATTGTGGCGGAAGCCTTTTCGATGAGTTCCAAACAGATGCCAGCTTCATTCGGCGTCTTGGGGCCAGGCGACAGCACGATTGCCTGCGGCTTGGCGGACACAACTTGGCCAACGCTGATTTTGTCATTGCGGTGAACCACGGTTTCAACGCCAAGATCGCCCAGATAGTGATACAGGTTATAGGTAAAGCTGTCATAGTTATCGATGAGGATAATCATTGGGCTCTCCCGGCACGGCCGGCAAACCGCACCGCCTCGTCAGCCGCGCGAAACAGCGCCTTGGCCTTGTTCACGCATTCCTGGTGTTCGCTTTCAGCCACACTGTCGGCGACAATGCCCGCCCCCGCCTGCACATACATTTTGCCGTCTTTGACAATTGCCGTGCGCAGCACAATGCAGGTATCCATTTCCCCATCGGCTGAGAAATAACCCACGCAGCCGCCATAAACGCCGCGCTTGTTCTTTTCCAGTTCGTCGATGATTTCCATGGCGCGCACTTTGGGCGCACCCGAAACCGTGCCTGCCGGAAACCCCGCACACAGCGCGTCAATCACATCATATTTGGGGGAAAGCCTGCCCTCGACATTGGAGACAATATGCATCACGTGGCTGTAGTTTTCGATCATGAATTTGTCGGTGACCTTGATCGAACCAATCTCGGCCACACGCCCCACATCATTGCGGCCCAGGTCAAGCAGCATGAGATGTTCGGCACATTCCTTGGGGTCGGCCAAAAGTTCCTTGGCCAGCGCCCTGTCTTCAGCCGGGGTTTCACCGCGCCGCCTTGTGCCGGCGATGGGCCGGATAGTAACCTTGCCATCCCGCACCCGCACCAGGATTTCCGGACTTGAGCCGATGATGGCAAACTGGTCGAAATCCAGATAGTAGAGGAACGGCGATGGATTTACCCGACGCAAGGAACGGTAAAGTGCAAACGGCGGCAGTGAAAAATTCGATTCAAACCGTTGCGAAAGGACAACCTGGAAGATGTCGCCTGCCAGAATGTAGTCCTTGGCTGTGGCAATCATTCCGGCATATTCTTGTGGTGTGGTGTTGGATGTTGAAGCCAAAGTTGGTGGTGTCTCAATATCCTGCGTAGTCGTGTGGTCAAGCGGCCGGTCAAGCGCATCGACAACTTCCGAAATGCGCTCCTGCGCCCGGGCATAGGCTGCCTTGGGCGAAACACCCTTTTCAACATATACAGGTGAAGTGACCGTCACTTCATCCCTGACGCTGTCAAAGATTGCCATAACGGTGGGGCGGATCATCATGCCATCCGGCAGCCCCAGGGTATCCGGATTTGGTTCCGGCAAATCCTCCATCAGCCGCACCATGTCATAGCCGATATAGCCAAACACACCCGCCGCCATGGGTGGTGCATCCTGTGGCAGCCCAATGCGGCTTTCAGCCAATACGATCCGGAGAGACTCGAGCGGTGCCAGCGCAATCGCCTCAAACGGTCCCTCGGAATTATGCAAGGCACGCCGATTGATGCTGGCCTTGTTTCCCAGAACTTTCCAGATCATGTCCGGGTTCATGCCAATAATGGAATACCGCCCCCGCACCGCTCCACCTTCAACCGATTCAAGGAGAAAGGAATACTTGGCATTGCGCGTGAGTTTCAGCATGGCAGAAACCGGCGTTTCAAGGTCAGCTACGAGACGGGTTGAAACAATTTGCGCCCCACCTTTTTCGTAGGTGGAAGCGAAGTGGTCATAATCGGGTGATATGGGCATCTCTTTTACTCTGGATGAAGGG
>JANMPF010000562.1:0-5806 GCA_031369725.1 Rhodobiaceae bacterium
GTTCGATGTTCCTTTATTGGATGGCGATCATGTCACCGACGACGCAGGCACAGGCTTTGTCCATACGGCTCCCGGTCATGGTGCCGACGACTACAATATCTGGATGGAAAAAGTGGGTGGACCCATTCCCTCCACTGTCAACGCCGATGGTTTCTACACCAAGGACGCGCCCAGTTTTGAAGGTGGTCGCGTCATCGACCAATACGGCAAGTGGGGCAACGCCAATAAGCTGGTGATGGATGCGCTGAAAGAGGCAGGCATGCTGCTGTCGGCCAAGCGCAAGACCATCAGCTATCCGCATTCCTGGCGTTCCAAAAAGCCGATCATTTTCCGCAATACGCCGCAATGGTTCATCTCCATGGCGAGCCACGGGCTTCGCGACAAGGCATTGAAGGCGATTGAGGACACCAGGTTCTTCCCCGCCGCCGGCCAGAACCGCCTGCGCGGCATGATTGCCGACAGGCCCGATTGGGTGATCTCGCGCCAGCGCGCCTGGGGTGTGCCGATTGCGGTTTTTGTCAACAAGGAATCTGGTAAATTATTGAATGATATCAAGGTGAACCAGCGCATAGCGGAATCATTTTCTAAGGAAGGGGCCGACGCCTGGTTTGCCGATGGCGCAGCGCAGCGCTTTTTGGGCGAGGCCTATAACTCCCAGGAATGGGAACAGGTGCGCGACATCCTCGATGTATGGTTCGATAGCGGCTGCACCCATGCTTTCTGTTTGGAACAGCGCCCCGATTTGAAATGGCCTGCTGATTTGTATCTCGAAGGCTCCGACCAGCACCGCGGCTGGTTCCATTCTTCGCTGCTTGAATCCTGCGGTACGCGTGGCCGCGCACCCTATGATGCGGTTTTGACGCACGGCTTTGTGGTGGGTGAAGACGGTCGCAAAATGTCGAAATCCTTGGGCAATATCGTAACCCCGCAAGACGTGATCAAGCAATCGGGCGCTGACATATTGCGCCTGTGGGTGGCCTCCGCCGACTACGCCGAAGACCTGCGCCTTGGCAAGGAAATCCTCAAAACCAATGTGGAAGCCTACCGCAAACTGCGCAACACCATGCGCTATATTCTCGGGGCACTTGACGGCCTCAAGGATTGGGAAAATGTTTACCCCTCCGACATGCCGGAACTGGAACGCTACATTCTGCATCGCTTGCACGAGATCGACGCCCAAGTGCAGGCGGCCTATCAGGTGTTCGACTACAAGCGCATTTTCGCATTGCTCAGCAATTTCATGGGGCAAGACTTGAGCGCCTTCTATTTTGATATTCGCAAGGACTCGCTCTATTGCGACCCATGGTCGAGCAACAAGCGCAAGTCCTGCCGCACGGTGATGGACCAACTCTTCCATTGCCTCGCCACCTGGTGGGCCCCAATCCTCACCTTCACCATGGAGGAAGTTTGGCTGACGCGCTTTGCTGGCGAGGGCAGCTCTGTTCACATGATGCAGTTTGCCAAAACGCCGGATGAATGGCACCAGCCGGAAATCGCCAGTAAATGGGACATGATCCGCACCGTGCGGGGCGCTGTGACTGGCGCACTGGAATTGGAACGCGCCCAGAAACGCATTGGCTCATCCCTGGAAGCCGCACCCACGGTCTATGTTGAAATGGATGCAAGCGATATCGCGACACTGCGTGCCTGCGATTTCGCCGAAGTGTGCATCACCTCCGATATCACCATCACCGAAGGGGCAGGGCCCAAGGATGCTTTTCGCCTTGATGAAGTGAAGAATGTGGCCGTCGTCTCGGCCAAGGCCGAGGGCCGCAAATGTGCCCGTTCGTGGAAAATCTCGAGGGACGTGGGGCGGGACTTGGACTTCCCCGACATCACGCCAAGAGACGCTGATGCGGTGCGCGAATGGCGCAAGCGCTTTGGGAAAACACTGGTATGAGGTCAACGCTTTGGGGGTCGTTGGCACCGCTTGGGCTGGTTCTTGCCGTGCTGGTGTTTGGGCTGGACCAGACCCACAAATGGTGGATGCTGCATGTCTTTGACATCAACGCCCGCCAGCCGGTGGTGATCACGTCGTTTTTCAATATCATTCTGGTTTGGAACCAAGGGGTGTCCTACGGCCTTATGAAATCCAATGCGCAAGGCCTGCTCATTGGCCTGAGCCTGATAATCAGCAGTGTTCTGTGGGTTTGGCTGTGTCGTTCCCGCAGGCCTCTGGCCGCTGCAGCCTTGGGGCTCGTCGTTGGCGGTGCTCTTGGCAATGCGCTGGACCGTTACCTCTATGGCGGGGTGGCGGATTTCTTTCAGCTGCACTGGGGAACCTTGAGCTGGTATGTGTTCAATGTGGCCGATATGGCCATTGTTGCAGGTGTTGGGCTTTTGCTCTATGAATCCGTGGCAGAGCGGCGTGCGCCTTAGGGCCTTGGAATTGCCTGAATTGAGCCGCACACCGCGCGGCCACGTTTGTTGCACAGGGAATTGACGGTATGAAACTGGTTTGTTCATTTCTCGTTTTGGGGATGTTTCTCGGCGGATGCTCCACATCTGGCATGCTCAGTTCGCTCGGCATGGGCCCATCCAACCCGAGTCCTGCTGCCAACAACATTCAGGTTGGCAATGCTTTGGCCATGCCGCCAGACCTGCAATTGCGCCCACCAGGAACAGCACCGGCACCAGCCTACCAGCCAAAGGTGGCATCAGCGTCGACGCCGGCAGATTCTAATGCGCTCTACTCCACTGCAGCGCCCGGGCCCGTTGCAACCGCCCCCAAGCAGGACATCTACGCCCAATACGGCATTTCCAAAGTGAAGCCTGATGGCACGGCAAAGACCCATGAAGAACTGCAGGCCGAGCTCAAGGTTGCAGTTCTTAAAAAGAAGCAGCAACAACAGCCGGGCTATGGCACGGTGAAGAACATCGGCAATATTTTCAGCAATGGCTGACGCCTGACATTACAAAAATCTCATTGGACGCCCGCCCTGTTCCCGTGCATCCCTAGCTTTGTATGATTCTGAAGTCCTTCGAAAGCCAATCCATGCGCGCTGCAAGAAATGCCATCTTCCAAATTCTGCTCTTGATTTTCGTAACCCTTCCCGCCAGCGCCATGAATCTCGATGTGGCTGATTTTACCCTGGCCAATGGCATGGAAGTTGTCGTGATCCCTGATCACCGTGCGCCCGTGGTCACCCACATGGTGTGGTACCGCGTAGGCTCTGCCGATGAGGTTTCGGGCAAATCCGGTCTGGCACATTTTCTTGAACATCTCATGTTCAAGGGCACCGCCAAACACCCCTTCGGTGAGTTTGACCATTTGGTGGATGTGAACGGTGGCGAGGGCAACGCTTTCACCACCCGTGACTACACTGCCTATTTCCAGCGCATCGCCAGCGACAGGCTGCCGCTCGTGATGGAACTCGAAGCCGACCGCATGCAGAATCTCGTTCTCACCGATGCCAATGTCCTGCCTGAGCTGCAGGTGGTGCGTGAAGAGCGCCGCATGCGCACCGAAAATGACCCATCCGCACTTCTTGCCGAGCAGATTGATGCGGCAATGTACACAGCCCACCCCTACGGCAAGCCTGTCATCGGCTGGATGTCGGAAGTGGCAAAGCTGACGCGGGGTGACGCCTTTGCCTTTTATCAGGCCCATTACACCCCGGCCAATGCCATTCTCGTGGTGGCCGGTGATGCAACGCCCGAACAGGTAAAAGCCCTTGCGGAAAAATATTACGGCCCCTTGAAAAACACCTTCACGCCGGCCCCGCGCATTCGCACGGCCGAACCCGATCCGATTGCCGCACGCCGGGTGATCATGACCGACGCGCGCGCCTCTTCGCCCATCTTCCAGCGCAGCTATTTGGGGCCATCCTATGCCACAGCCCAGGGCCATGAAGCCTTGGCCCTCGATTTGCTGTCGGACATATTGGGCTCTGGCACCCAGAGCAGATTTTATAAAAGTCTCGTCGTCGAGCAGAAAATCGCATCCAACATTGGTGCCTGGTACACCGGCGACAATTTGGACAGTGGAACATTTGGCGTGTACGGCGTTCCCAATTCGGGTGTCGACGTGGGCAAGGTGGAAGCGGCCGTCGACGTTATTCTGGCCGATGTCTTGAAGAATGGCGTGACGCAATCCGAGCTCGACCGGGTGCGCAACAAGTCGCTGGCCGAACAGGTTTACCTGCTGGATGACCAGGCAAGCCTTTCGCGCATGGCAGGTGTTGCCTTGATGACAGGGTTGACCGTGAAAGACCTGCTCAACCGCGATGTTGAAACCGCCAGGGTAACGCCTGATGAGATCAGGCAGGCGGCCGCCAGGATCATCCAGCTCAAGCGCTCGGTCACCGGTGTGCTTTTGCCTGAAGCCCCCGTTCAAAATTGATGTAAAGGTTGGACATGAACGCGCACCTGCTGAGACTGATGTTTGCCTGTTTTGCCGCGGTGTTGTTTTTGCAACCCGCACGCGCCATTGAAATCAAGGAGGTAACCAGTCCCGGTGGCATCAAGGCCTGGCTCGTTGAAAGCAAGACCATTCCGCTCATCGCCATGGATTTTTCCTTCGAGGGTGGCTCCACCTCCGATTCCATCGGCAAGGAAGGGACCGCAAATTTCATCACCGGCATGTTGGATGAGGGTGCCGGCGACATGACGGGCGAGCAGTTTCAATCCCGGCGCGATGAACTGGCCATCAAGATTGGCTTTGATTCCGGCAGTGATCAATTTGAAGGCACCCTGCAAACCCTTTCAAAAAACAAGGATGCGGCCTTTTCATTGTTGAAGGCGGCATTGACCGCACCGCATTTTGAGAGTGATGCCATGGAGCGGGTGCGCCAGCAGTTTCTTGCAGCAGCACGTGACCAGGAACAGGACCCCGATCACATTGCGTCCGCCGCCTGGATGAAATTGGCTTTGCCAGGTCAACTCTATTCGCGCGCCTCAAATGGCACCTCTGCCTCTATCGCAACAATAACGCCTGATGATCTCAAGGCCATGCACAAGCTGCTGTTCAGCCGCAAGGGCTTGAAGGTCTCCGTGGTGGGCGACATCGACGTTGTAACCCTTGGCAAGGCCTTGGACGAAATCTTCGGGGACCTGCCAGATACTGATCCACCCAAACCGGTTGTTGCCGCAACCGTTGCCAAGGGCCCAATCGTAAAAATAATTGATCGCGATATTCCGCAAAGCGTTATCGTTTTTGGCCAGCAAGGCATTTTGCGCAACGATCCGGACTTTATTCCAGCCTTTGTCATGAGTCATATTTTGGGCGGTGGTGGTTTTGCATCACGCCTCACCACGCAAGTGCGCGAAAAGCGTGGCCTCACCTATGGCGTGGGCTATAATCTGGCGCCACTTCATCATGTGGGGCTCTATGTGGGTTCGGTCAGCACCCGCAATGAAAAGGTTATCGAAGTCCTTGCTGTGGTGAAAGATGTGCTGAAAACCATGGCAACTGATGGTCCAACGCCAACCGAGCTTCAGGATGCCAAAACCTTTCTCACCGGCTCTTACGCCTTGCGCTTTGACAGTGACGACAAGATAGCAAGCCAGCTCCTCGGCATTCAGCAGGAACATCTCGGCATTGATTATGTGAACACCCGCAATGCCAGGATTGAAGCTTTGACCCTTGACCAGCTGAAAACCCAGGCCAGGCGGTTGATTGACAGCGATCATTTGATTGTGACGGTTGTTGGCAGGCCGGAAGGCTTGAAATCAACAGGCATTGGCGGATAGGTGTAGTTCTTCCGGCTTTGGGCTAAACTGCCCACATGCGAATCCACCGTCTTTCTGAAGGCACCATAAACCGCATTGCGGCAGGCGAAGTTATCGAGCGCCCGGCAAGCGTGGT
>JANMPF010000576.1:0-3358 GCA_031369725.1 Rhodobiaceae bacterium
GCCGAGGAGATTGCCGCCGCCACGCAAGTCGAGATCGTGGCTGGCAAGGGTGAAACCTGCGCCAAGCGAATCGAGGGATTGCAAAATCTTCAGGCGGCGTTCGGCGGCTTCCGTCATGATGCGGTTGGGCGGGGTGGTGAACAGGGCATAGGCGCGCTGTTTGGAGCGACCCACGCGCCCCCGCAACTGGTAGAGCTGGGCCAAGCCGAACATGTCGGCACGGTGGATGATCAGGGTATTGGCGGTTGGAATATCGAGGCCGGATTCGACAATTGTGGTGGACAGCAGCACATCGAATTTGCGGTCATAAAAACCCGACATGATGTCTTCAAGTTCGGTGGGGGCCATGCGGCCATGGGCGGCGCGGAACTTTATTTCCGGCACATTGTCGCGGAGGAATTCGGCGATGTCGGTGAGGTCCGTAATGCGTGGCACAACATAGAAGCTTTGGCCGCCACGGAAATGTTCACGCAGCAATGACTCGCGAATGATCACGGGGTCGAATGGAGAAATGTAGGTGCGCACCGCCAAACGATCGAGGGGTGGCGTGGTAATCAGCGAGAGTTCGCGCACGCCCGACAGGGCGAGCTGAAGGGTGCGTGGTATTGGCGTGGCGGTGAGCGTCAGCACATGCACGTTGGCGCGCATCTCCTTCAGGCGCTCCTTGTGCTTTACGCCGAAATGCTGCTCTTCGTCGATAATGAGCAACCCGAGGTCACGGAACTTGATGTTGGCGGTGAGCAGCGCGTGGGTGCCAACGACGATATCAACATCGCCTGTTGCCAGGCCAAGCTTTACCAGCTCAACTGCCTTGCGGCCGACAAGGCGGGATGCCTGTGCGATGTGCAATGGCAAGCCTTTGAAGCGCTCGGTGAAGGTTGCGAAGTGTTGGCGCGATAGCAGTGTTGTTGGCACCACGACGGCCACCTGCTTGCCGTTCAGGGCGGCCACAAACGCCGAGCGCAAGGCGACTTCAGTTTTGCCAAAGCCCACGTCGCCGCAAATGAGGCGGTCCATCGGGCGGCCCTTCTGCAGGTCCCCCAGCACGGCTTCAATGGCGGAGAGCTGGTCTTCGGTTTCTTCATAGGGGAAGCGGGCGCAGAATTCGTCGTAGGCACCATCGGGCGGCGGCAGGATATCGCCGGCTTTCAACTCGCGGGCTGCGGCGGTCTTGATCAGGTCCTCGGCGATTTCGCGGATGCGTTCCTTGAGGCGTGCCTTCTTGGCCTGCCAAGCGCTGCCGCCGAGGCGGTCCAATTGGGTGCCATTGTCTTCAGCGCCATAGCGGGTGAGCAGTTCGATGTTTTCAACAGGCAGGAACAGGCGGTCGTTGCCGGCATAAATGAGCAGCAGGCAATCATGGGGTGCGCCTTGCACCTCAATGGTTTTAAGGCCCTCAAAGCGGCCAATGCCGTGATCGACATGAACAACGAGATCGCCGGGTGAAAGGGATGAAAGTTCAGACAGAAAGTCTGCCGCTTTCTTGTTCTTGCGGGCCTTGCGCACAAGGCGGTCACCGAGAATATCCTGCTCGGCCACAACCACGAGATCACTGGTTTCAAAGCCTTCCTCAACACCCAGTACGACAAGGCTCACTATACTCGGATCACGGGTGCTGGCATCGGCCCAGGTTGCAGCGGTGGCCAGGGGTGCAAGTGCGTGGTCTTTCAAAATGGCATGCAGGCGTTCCTGGGAACCTTCGGTCCAGCTGGCAATGAGCACGCGCTTGCCGCGGTTTCGCATTTCTTCGCTATGGAGCCTGACGGCGTCATATATGCTGATGGTGGTTTGGCTGCGTTCGGCAGCAAAACTGCGGCCGCGTTTTCCAGCGAGGGAAATGCTGGCAGGGTCGGGGCTTTCAAAGGCGGACAGGGCGAGCGTGGTGCGGTCTGCCACCAGCTGTTTCCACTCATCCTCGCTGAGATACAGCCGGTCACTTTTCAGGGGCTTGTAGGGTGCGGCACCGAAGGAGCTCTTGTCGCGGGCTTCCTTTCGCGCGTCAAAAAATTCGGCCACCTGCTCATGCCTTGCGCTCATGGCTTCACCGGCGGATTGATCGAGTGAAATGGGTGAGCCTGGCAGATAATCCAGCAGCGTTTCGAGGTGATCGTGAAACAACGGCATCCAGTGTTCCATGCCCTGGTAACGCCTGCCGTTGGTCACAGATTCATAGAGCGGGTCATTCAGATCCAGGCCACCAAAGGCTGCGGCATAGCCGGTGCGAAATTTTCCAATGGTTTCAGGCGACAGAAGCACTTCATTGGCAGGTGTCAAGGTCAGTTTTTTCAGCGTCACGGTTGAGCGTTGGGTTTGCGCGTCGAACGCGCGGATGGATTCCAACGTGTCACCGAAGAAATCCAAGCGCACGGGACTGTCAGCGCCCGGCGGATAGATATCGATGATGCCGCCACGCACGGCAAAATCGCCGGGGTCAACCACGGTACTTGAACGGGTAAAGCCATTGCCTGCCAGAAACGTGGTCAGCGCGTTGCTGTTGACGCGTTGGCTGGGGGCCGCCGTGAACGAGGACTTGCCAATTGTTTGGCGCGGTACCACCCGTTGCAGGACAGCATTGACCGTGGCCAGCACCAATCGTGGGCTGCCGGTTGGCTTGTTGAGTGCGGCAAGCGTTGAAAGCCTGCGGGCCAACACATCGGCCGAGGGTGAAACACGGTCATAGGGCAGGCAATCCCAGGCGGGAAAGTGCCGCACTTCAAGCCCGGGTGCAAAGAACGCTATTTGTTCGGCAAGGGTGGACAGCCGCTGGTCATCCACACAGACATGCAACAGGGGCACAGTTGCCAAATGCCGGGCAAGCTGCGGCAGCAGCATGGCGTCAAGCCCCTCAGGAACACCTGAAAGCGGAATGCAGCCAGAGGTGTTAAGGCGCGGGATGAGTTTTGCGATGTTCATCATGGGCGAAATTTCAGAAGCTCTGGCAACAACGGGTTGGTGATATCAACTGGAATGGTGGTTTCACCGGTTATCCACGACAGCATTTCCTGGTCCGGCAATTCTATCAACGCTTCAAGGGCGGTTAGCTCGGTCTCAGTCATTTGGCCGACGCGGGCTTTGGCAAAACCGCCCATCAGGATATCCATTTCCTTGATGCCGCGATGGCTGGCGCGCCATAGCAGTTTCTTCCGGCGCATTTGAAATGGGTCAGTCATCAGAGCCCCTGAATAGCCTACCCCCCTCTTGCGCTGCAACTACTTCCCTAACAAAATAGCTCCATGCGTCCATCTGTTCTCAACCCCCTGTTTGCAAGTGCCACCGGAATCAAGGGCATTGGCGACAAGCTGGTCAAAATACTCGGTAAATTGCTGCGCGGATCGGAAACGCTTGAGCCACGCGTGGT
>JANMPF010000064.1:0-4528 GCA_031369725.1 Rhodobiaceae bacterium
CTGACATGTCTTCCATTGACGCAACATTTGCTGCAATCGAAAAGGCATGGGGCAAACTGGATTTCGTTGTCCACGCCATTGCATTTTCTGACAAGGACGAACTTACGGGCCGTTACGTCGACACCACCGCGGAAAATTTCACCAAGACCATGTTTATCTCCTGCTACAGCTTCACAGCGGTTGCCCAGCGCGCTGAAAAATTGATGACTGATGGCGGTTCACTTTTGACCCTCACCTATTACGGTGCAGAAAAATGGATGCCCCATTATAATGTCATGGGCGTAGCCAAGGCCGCCCTTGAGGCATCAGTGCGCTACATGGCAGCCGATCTCGGGCCAAAGAACATTCGCGTCAATGCCATTTCCGCAGGCCCCATCAAAACCCTGGCCGCATCCGGCATTGGTGACTTCCGCTACATCCTGAAATGGAATGAATACAACTCACCACTGCGTCGCACCGTCACCACTGAAGAAGTAGGCGACAGTGGCTTCTATCTGCTGTCAGATCTTTCCCGTGGTGTTACCGGTGAAATCCACCACGTGGATTCAGGCTATCACATCGTCGGCATGAAAAATCCAACGGCTCCAGACATGAGCGTTGCCAGCCAGAGTGAATAATGCACGGCCCCCGATTTATTTTGTCCGTCATGGCCAAACAGAGTGGAACCGTTTGGGCCTCATCCAGGGCTGGACCGATATTCCGCTGAATGAGACAGGCCACGAACAGGCAAAAGCCGTAGGCCGTGCCTTTGTGGCCCACCCTGAGGTGACCCATGAGTGCCGTTTTGCCGTCAGTCCCTTGGCTCGCACGCGCCAAACCATGGCCCATATTGCCGATGCCCTTTCGCTTCCTGAAAGCCACATCGCAATCTCGCCGTCGCTTAAGGAACTGGGCTTCGGCATTTGGGAAGGCAAGCCCTTCTGGGAATTGAAAGCCTCACCCATTTATCCTGCTGACCCCGAAGCCCGTTATGTCTGGCGGCCTGAAGGTGGTGAAAGCTATCAGGATGGTGAGACACGTTTGCAGCATTGGCTAAGCGGCATTCAAGACCCGACAGTGGTGGTTTCACATGGCGCATTGGGCCGCTGCCTCATTGGCATGCTGACCAACACGAGCATCAGGGACATGGTTGGCATTCGCATGCAACAAGGCCGCTTTTGTAAAATTTACGGAGGCAAGGCTGAGTGGTTTGACGGATCGCCACAACCTGCTTAAAACATTTCCATGTCACACAACACATTCGGCCACCTCCTGCGCATGACAACCTTTGGTGAAAGCCATGGCCCCGCTTTGGGCTGCGTGGTGGATGGTTGCCCGCCGGGGATCAAGCTGAGTGCTGCCGATATTCAAGGCTTTCTCGACAAGCGCAGGCCCGGCCAAAGCCGCTTCACCACCCAGCGCCAGGAGCCGGATGAAGTCAAAATCCTCTCCGGTGTTTTTCAAGATGATCGCACCGATGGCCAGGTGACAACCGGCACCCCCATCATGCTGATGATCGAGAATGTCGATCAACGCCCGAAGGATTACACCGAAATCCGTGACAAGTTCCGCCCTGGCCATGCGGATTTGACCTATCAGGCCAAATACGGCATTCGCGATTATCGTGGCGGTGGCCGCTCATCCGCGCGTGAAACGGCAGCGCGCGTGGCGGCAGGCGCTGTGGCGCGCAAAATCATTCCCGGCGTCACCATCCGTGGCTGCCTTGTGCAAATGGGGCCGCACAAGATTGACCGCAAGAACTGGGATTGGGCCGAGGTTCACAACAACCCCTTTTTCTGCCCCGATGCAAAGGCCGCAAAATTCCTTGAGGCTTATTTGGATGGCATTCGCAAGGCAGGTTCTTCCTGCGGTGCCGTGGTGGAAGTTACAGCCTCCGGCGCTCCCGCCGGCTGGGGTGCACCCGTCTATGGCAAGCTCGACCAGGACTTGTGTTCAGCCATGATGAGCATCAATGCGGTGAAAGGTGTTGAAATCGGCGCCGGCTTTGAATCAGCCGCTTTCACCGGCGAGCAAAACGCCGATGAAATTCGCATGCGCCACGGCAAGCCGGAATTTCTGTCAAATCACGCAGGCGGCATTCTGGGTGGCATCTCGTCGGGCCAGGACATTGTCGTGCGCATGGCCATCAAGCCCACGTCATCAATTTTGAATTCCCGCCAAACCATAACGGCGCAGGGAACTGAAACAGACATTGTCACCAAGGGCCGCCACGACCCCTGCGTTGGCATCCGTGCTGTCCCTGTGGCCGAAGCCATGATGGCGCTTGTTTTGGCTGACCATTTCATGTTGCACCGTGGGCAGGTGGGGTAATCACCTAAACGCCATCCTCCAACCGCAGGAAGACAAACCCCTGTTCCTTGAGTTTCAATATTCCGGCCACGACGCCAAGTCCGGCGGGGCGTTTGGGCTGGTTGATATGGGCAATGATCACGTCACCATCCCGGGCGTTTGAAATCGTTGTAGTTGTTCGGGCTTTCGAAAACGTGGCACCACCATCACCAAGCAACGAATAGCCGGCCAGCCTGAAATGCAACTCGTTGATTTGTTTGATGCTGGTGGTGGTGTATTTGCCGGCAGCACCCCGAAACCATTTGGGTTCAAGGCCTGTCGCCTGTTTTACGGCCGCTGCACCATCCATCACTTCAGCTGCAACCGCCTGTGACGAGCCGGCGGCCTTCAAGCCAAAAACCAGCATGGGAACATCTACAGCGGGCACGTGCCGTGCCCCATGATTTTCCACTTCAAACAAGTCCTTATGTTCATTTATCTCGGTCACCGCTGAAGCATTGCGTTTCAGCCAGCGCGCTGTGACAAAGATTGTGGCTTTGATGCGGTTCTGGATAAGGGCCTGTAAAATGCGCTCGTCCACCGCCCCGCTACACGCATCAAAGGTCAATGCCACATGCGGACCGTGATGCCGACCGGGCTTAATTGTCATTATGGGCTCAAGCAGTTTTGTGGCATTGGCAAACCCACCGGATAGAGCCGAAAAAACTAGGGCGAGAGTTAGCGGCTTGAGTATTTTTGGTGGCATGGTTGGGTGGCTTTGTAGCGTGAATGTGGGGAAATTGTGAGCGCACTTTTTTCGCCTCTTGTTGCCAGCCGGTCCGGTTCCCATATCGAGTTCCGAGGTTCGCGATGCTTGATGATACTGTTACTGAGACTATTCCACCATTGGCTGATTCAAACGATTTCGCCCTGCACGATGCCTATTCCCTTGCCGTGATGGGGGCAGCCGAAACCGCTGGCCCTGCCGTGGTGCACATTGGGGTGGCCAAGATCCATAATGGCAAGCAGGTTCAGGCAGGCGCAGGCTCCGGCCTTGTTTTTGCTTCCGATGGCCTCATTCTTACCAACAGCCATGTTGTGGCAGGGGCCACCAATGTTGCAGTGACCATGGCAGATGGTCAGCGCTCCACCGCCCGCGTGCTGGGCGAAGACCCCCACACCGACATTGCAGTTCTGCGAACTGATAACCAATTGGCCGCCCCGTCACTCTCGTTTGTGGATTCCAAAACTATCAGGCCTGGCCAACTTGCCGTCGCACTGGGTAATCCGCTGGGTTTTGAACACACGGTAACCGCCGGAGTGGTCAGTGCAATTGGCCGCTCGCTGCGCGCCGTTACCGGGCGCCTGATTGATGATGTCATCCAGACCGATGCAGCGCTCAATCCTGGAAATTCCGGCGGGCCACTGGTGGATTCCAGGGGTCGCGTGATTGGCATCAACACCGCTGTCATCCGCGGCGCCCAAGGCATCTGCTTTTCCGTGGCCGCCAATACGGCTCTCGACGTTGTAACCCAGGTCTTGCGCTATGGCCGGGTGCGCCGTGCCAGTCTTGGGTTGGAAGGGGCCAATACAATTATTCCCCGCCACATTGCGGTTTATGCAGGGCTTGCCCAGCTGTCGGGCGTTCGTGTCATGTCGGTGGCAAAATCGGGCCCTGCCGAACATGCGGGCATCTTGGCTGGCGATTTGGTGATCGCCCTTGATGACAATAGCGTGCTTGGCATTGACGATCTGTTGCGCCTGCTCAATCACGAGCGCCTGCAAGTCGATGTAAAAGTCACATTGCTGCGCAAAGGCGAGCGCCGCGAACGTTACGTGGCCGCCATGGAACGCAAAGCTTAGAGCCCGGTGACGGTGAGAAAGCGCGCCCACCACTATCCGTCATTCCGGCGAACGCCGGAATCCCGTTCAGGATAAAGCTCCGCCAGATTCCGGCTTGCGCCGGAATGACGGGTTTGGGGGTGAGGGGCAACTGTTCACGGCGGTGCGGGTGGGGGATGGTGAAAAGAAAGTGGAGGGGAAGTTCCCGTCCTGGCTTCAAGCCTGCATATGCGGGTAGTGGAGAAAGATAGGGTGGTTTGGCCTGAAGCCCAACTTTGGAACGCAGCGTTTTCTGACAGGGGGTCGCTCTCGCATTGCTCTAGATCGCACGGTGTCTGAGGTTTGCCGCTAGAGTTGCTTTGCCACGTCGGGCACAAGGGCCGTAGTACCCCCGGGTCTTCTCCCTGCCTCCCGGAAG
>JANMPF010000069.1:0-6038 GCA_031369725.1 Rhodobiaceae bacterium
TAAACTGGAAAGAAGTCGCCAACCTTGCCCACATGCCAAGTGCACCAAAGCAGCTCGCGCAGTCTGCCATCCGCTGGGGCAAGTCCGTCAGGGCCGACGATGGTGCCGCTGAGGCCCTGGCGCTGGCCGTGCGTGTGACGCACTATGGTTGCAACTGGCACGGCCGGGTTGGCCCATATTCAAAGCCTGCACAAGAGCTGCTCAAGGCGAAATTCGCAAGCTCCACCTGGGCCACCCAAACCCCATACTGGTTTGATTGCCAGCGTTCGGAATGGGACAAGGACTACAACAAGAAGCCTGTTTGTGAGGCCAAAACCTGGCCCAAGCAGCTACCACTAAAGTAATCCGGCGTATCAGGAACAAACACTAAGCCATTGATGGGGGAAACAATTCTGCATCAGCGGTGATATCAAAATATTCCATAATATATATTATGCGAAAATAGGAATAACCATGAACCCAGCCGACATGGACCCCCGCCGCATTGAAACCCTCCGCGCCGTCATGAAGGCACTGCGCACGCCCGTCACGGGTTGCCCCTGGGACCTCGAACAGAGTTTCGAGACCATAGCACCCTACACCATCGAGGAAGCCTATGAGGTGCTCGATGCCATCACGCGCGGCAACCGTGCTGAGCTCTGCGAAGAGTTGGGCGACTTGCTGCTGCAGGCCGTTTACCACGCCCAAATCGCTGATGAAGAAGGCTCATTCGATTTTGATGATGTGGTCGAAGCCATCAATAAGAAAATGGTGCGGCGCCACCCGCATGTGTTTGGTGACGAAGCTGCCAAGTCTGCCAAACTCGCCAAAGGCTTCTGGGAAGATATGAAGGCCAAGGAGCGCGGCGCCGTGTCCGACGATGGCCTGCTCGCGTCAGTGCCCCTGGCCCTGCCCGGATTGACCCGCGCGCTCAAGCTGCAAGCCAAGGCAGCCAAGGTCGGCTTCGACTGGCCATCGGTTGATAATGTCTATGACAAGATCGGCGAAGAGATTGCCGAATTTCGCAACGCGCCAAATTCGGAAAAGGCCGCCGAATTTGGTGACATTCTGTTTGCATTGGCAAATGTAGCGCGTCACCTCGGCATCGACCCTGAAGGCGCGCTGCGCTCTACCAACTCCAAATTCGAACGCCGTTTCCGCCACATTGAAACCGAGTTGGAAAAGCGTGGGGTGGCGCCCGAGCAATCCAATCTCGAAGAGATGGACGCATTATGGAACGCCGCCAAGGCTCTGGAACGTTAACTCCTTTCTCGCCAAATCATATGAATTGAAAGACACCATCAAACTTGACCTCACGGTGTCAAGGACTACATTCCTGTGTGAATTCAAGCCCCTAGAGCGGAATGGGTTTAGATTGACCCAGTTGCCCATACCCTCACCCTGAGGCGCCCTGCGAAGCAGGGCCTCGAAGGGCTGCTGGATGCGCAAAAGGTGCTTCGAGGCATCGCAAGGGCGATGCTCCTCAGCATGATGGAATCGTGAATTGGATCAATCAAAGCTCATCACGCTCTAGGACTTTGGCTGCATTGCCTTGCCAAATTTTGCCTGCGCCTGCCCTGCGGTATCCCCGTCAAGCCTGACCGACAGTTTCGTCCGGCCATCATCGTAAGCCTTACGGCCCAACACTTCGCCGCGCTGGTGCAGCCACGCCATGCCCTTGCCATCAGTGGCGTCAATGGTGATATCAAAAATCTCACTCTTTTTGGCAAGCCGCTTTTCGATTTTTTGCAAAAGCTCTTCAATGCCCTGCCCGTCGAGGGATGATACCAACACACAATCATCACGCCGCTGGGCCTGGGTTTCTCGCGTTGCAAATTCCAGCGGCTCGAGCAAGTCCGCCTTGTTCCACACCTCAATAATTTGGCCACGTCGCTGCTCGTCAATGCCCAGTTCTTCCAGCACAATGCTCACGTCGTTGCTTTGCGCCTCAGTTTCGTCGTGGCTTACGTCGCGTACGTGCAGGATAATATCGGCAGCCAGCACTTCCTCCAAGGTCGCGCGGAAAGAGGCAATCAAAGTTGTGGGAAGTTCGGAAATAAATCCAACTGTGTCTGACAGAATAATCTGCCGCCCGCTGGGCAACACCAAATTCCGCATGGTGGGATCAAGCGTTGCAAACAGCAAATCCTTGGCCAGAACGTTGGCCGAAGTCAGCTTGTTGAACAGCGTGGATTTTCCGGCATTGGTATAACCTACAAGAGCCACGATCGGATAGGAAATGCGCTCCCTGCCCTTGCGGTGCAGATCGCGGGTTTTAACAACGGTTTCAAGCTCGCCCTTAATCTTCGAGATGCGTTCCTCAATAAGCCTGCGATCCATTTCGAGCTGGCTTTCACCGGGTCCACCGATGAAGCCAAAGCCGCCGCGCTGTCGTTCCAAGTGGGTCCATGAGCGCACCAGCCGCGATTTCTGGTAGTGCAAATGGGCAAGCTCCACTTGCAGGCTGCCTTCCTTGCTGGTGGCACGCCGCCCGAATATCTCAAGTATGAGGCCGGTGCGGTCCAGCACCTTGGCTTTCCATTCGGTTTCCAGATTTCGCTGTTGTGCCGGCGAAAGCTGGGCATTCACGAACACCAGCTCAACCTCGGCAGTTTCCACGCGCCTGGCAATTTCGGCAACTTTGCCGGTGCCAATATAAGTCGCAGGCTTTGGCGCGGCCATGGGAGCTATCATCGTGTCAACGATATCAAGGTCAATGGCCTCGGCCAAACCAATGGCCTCGGCCAGCTTGCTTTGCGCATCCCGCCCGAACGACTTGTTTTCGATCCTGGTCTTGGGCTCAACGTGAACTACAAAAGCACGTGTCAGTTCACGACCTTCAATTTGGAAGTCTACGCCGGCACCAGCCTTGGCGTGTCTGTTAAAACTCACGCGCCGCCACTTTCTTCATCAAACAGACTGATGGGTCCACCTGGCATGATGGTGGAAATCGCATGCTTGTAAACCAATTGCGACATGCCGTCCCGGCGCAACAACAGGCAGAAATTGTCAAACCATGTGACAATGCCTTGCAGCTTTACACCATTTACCAGGAACACTGTGACGGGAACTTTTTGCTTGCGCACATGATTGAGAAACGTGTCTTGCAGGTTTTGCGGTTTTTCTTGTGCCATTTTCTTTTCTCTTTTTTTGCAGGCTATCTACGCTTGTACACCCGGGGCGAAATGTATCACAGATTTATGATCCGGCAAAATACGTTATGGGATGTCGTCATCGCCCTTGGTGACGAGACCTAAGAGCTTGATTTTACGGTGTAAAGCCGAACGTTCCATGCCGATAAAAACCGAGGTGCGGGAAATGTTTCCACCAAAGCGCGAGAGCTGGGCTGCCACATAATCGCGCTCAAAAGCCTCGCGCGCCTCACGCAACGGCAGCGTGAGCAGGTGTTCGCCTGAAAACATGCCGCTTGCCCCGCCGGAGGTTCCAACATCGGAAGGCAGCATGGCCGCGGTAATTTCGCTTTGCGGGTCACCGCTGGCCAAAATCATGATGCGCTCAACATTGTTTTTCAGCTCTCGCACGTTGCCGGTCCAGTCGCGCGTTTGCAAAACGGCTATGGCATCGTTGCCAATACGGCGTAGCGGCTGGCCAGCCACCGTGGAATATGTCCTGGCAAAGTAATCAATAAGCTCTGGAATGTCCTCACGCCGCTCATTCAGGCTTGGCACACGCACCGGAACAACACCCAAACGGTGGTAGAGATCTTCACGGAATTTGTTTTCCGCAATCAAATGCACGAGATCGCGGCTGGTTGATGATACGATACGAACATCAACCCGTACTTTTTTTGAACCCCCGACGCGCTGAAATGTCTGGTCAAGCAAGACCCGCAAAACCTTGCCCTGGGTAACCAGCGGCATATCGGCAACTTCATCGATAAACAGCGTGCCACCATGCGCCTCTTCCAAAGCTCCTACCCGCTGCTCAGTGCCGGTTCCTGCTTCGATGCCAAACAATTCCTCTTCCATGTGGTCCGGTTCCATCGTGGCCGCACTCAGGGTCACGAATGGGCCATTCGCCCGTGCTGACAGTGCGTGCAGCATACGGGCGGTGAGCTCCTTGCCGGTGCCCATTTCCCCGCTGATGAGAACGCGGCTGTTGGCGGGTGCGATTTTTTTCAACAGCTGGCGAAGCTGGCGCATGGCGACCGACGAGCCATGCAGTTCATTATCGGCCCCTGCCCGGCCTTTAAGCGATTCATTCTCGCGTTTCAGCCGCGTGATTTCAAGGGCTCGGCCAATGACCAGCAAAAGCCTGTCGGCATTGAACGGCTTCTCGATATACTCGTAGGCCCCGCGTTTTATGGCAGCCACTGCCGTTTCAATATTGCCGTGGCCGGAAATGATAACCACGGGAACATCCTGGTGCTTCTCCTTGATAACCTGCAAAAGGTCGAGCCCATCCAGTTTTGACCCCTGCAGCCAGATATCGAGAATGATCAGCGAGGGCCGGCGCTGGTTGACTTCCGTTAACGCGGCATCGCTATTATGGGCAAGGCGCGTTTCAAAACCTTCATCCTGCAATATGCCAGCGATCAATTCCCTGATATCTGCTTCATCGTCGATAATTAATATGTCAGCGGCCATTGTTTTGCTCATTCTGCAGAAATTCGAAGGGGTTCGGCGATTGCGGCGAATTCGAGAATAACCTGTGCGCCAGTGCCGGATGGTGCGTCTTGCAGCCGCAAGCGGCCACCGTGTTCTTCCATGATGCGCTTGACAATTGCAAGGCCAAGACCTGTGCCTTTTTCGCGGGTTGTCATGTAGGGCTCCGCCAGGCGATTGCGATTTTCTTTTGGCAAGCCCACACCATTGTCAGTCACCTTAATGAATGGCACATGGTCAAGGAGCCCCGCTTCAACCAGCACATGGCCCTTTTCCATGCCATCTGCCATTGCCCGGCCATCAATCGCTTCACCGGCATTTTTCACAAGGTTGGTCACTGCCTGTGTGATCAAGC
Source organism: Rhodobiaceae bacterium (assembly GCA_031369725.1). Taxonomy (GTDB): domain Bacteria; phylum Pseudomonadota; class Alphaproteobacteria; order Rhizobiales; family Aestuariivirgaceae; genus Aestuariivirga. The sequence goes on from JANMPF010000069.1 coordinate 4,960, forward strand.
GGCGGTCAAACATAAAATTGAAATCCGCGTGTGCCACGTCTATCTCGATGTCAATGTCGCGGGCTGAAACGCGCTGAAGTACCGTTGCATCCCTCACAGTTTCCGCCAGGTTCATCGATTGAGGTGCAGCCTTGGGCATTCTTGCAAAGGCCGAGAACTCGTCAACCATGCGTCCAATATCGCCAACCTGGCGAATAATCGTATCGGTGCATTGCTCAAATACATGCCGATCAGAGGTAATTTCCTTGCTGTATTTACGCTTCAAGCGTTCAGCTGAGAGTTGGATTGGGGTTAGCGGGTTTTTGATCTCATGGGCAATGCGCCGCGCAATATCAGCCCATGCGGTGTTGCGTTGAGCCGAAACCAGATCCGTGATGTCATCAAATGTCAGCACATAGCCATGCTGGGAGTCCTCGGAAAGCTCTGTGGTAATTCGGGCCACAAAACTCAAATCACGGCCCTGCAAATGCGTTTCAACCTGCCCTTCGGCAAATCCTGATGGTCGCGACTTCGCCAGCGCAAACAACGCGGCAAATTCCGGCAGTGCGGCACTGAATAATTCGCCCAACAGGGCAGATTCAGGTGCCCCCAGGAGATGCAATGCTGACCGGTTGGTGAGCGAAATTCTCTGGTCCGGATTGATGCCAATTACCCCGGCGCTGACACCGGCCAGCATCGCCTCGGTAAACCTTCGGCGTTCGTCAAGCTGGTCATTGGTTTTTATCAATTGGTCCCGTTGTTGGCCAACCTGGTCAGTCATGAAGTTAAACGTTCGCGCCAATGTATCGAGATCACCAATGCCTTCAATCGTGCTGATCTTTGTCGAAAAATCTCCTTGCGCCACACGCCGCGATGCATCCAGCAGCCGCACGATGGGCGCTACCAGCCGGTCCGAAAACCACAGGCCAATCCAAATCGCGGCAAGCAGAAAGACGAAGGCCACAACAGCATACATGAGTGCAAAGGTTAGCTGCACGCCAACCCGCTGGCCCAGCAGCTTGTCATATTCAGCCTTGGCCTCGCGGGTCTTGGTCAGTTGGTCAATAACGGTTGGAGAAATGATGCGGTAGACATAGAGA
>JANMPF010000125.1:0-4825 GCA_031369725.1 Rhodobiaceae bacterium
AAATTCACCCCGGAAATGCGGTTGATGGGCGACCAGATTGTGCAGGCCGCCGCCCTCACCGCTGAGGCCGTTCCCCTGCTCCGCCAGATGAACCCCAATGCCAACCGGCTTATGGCGCTCACCACAAAAATCGCTGAACTCGAGGAGGCTTCAGATCATGTGCATGATGATGGGTTGCGCGGGTTGCTTGGTGCAAAGGGCCGCAAAGACCCCATGGCCTTCATCATCGGTTCAGAAATCTACAGCCATCTTGAAAAAGTTTCAGACCGTTTCGAGGATGTGGCCGATACGATCAGCGGCATTGTGATTGAGCACATGTAATGATTGCGGGAACCGTTACGCCTTTTCTGGTTGTCTTGATTATCGCGGCACTGCTGTTTGATTTTCTCAATGGCCTGCACGATGCGGCCAATTCCATTGCCACGATTGTTTCCACCCGCGTATTGAAGCCGCAATATGCCGTGGCGTGGGCTGCCTTCTTCAATTTCATTGCCTTCATGTTTTTTGGGTTGCATGTGGCCAAAACGGTAGGCTCTGGAATTGTGGCACCTGCATTGATTGATGACTTTGTGATATTGGGCGCCCTATCAGGGGCCATTGCGTGGAACGTGATCACGTGGATGGGTGGCATTCCCTCCTCCAGTTCACATGCGTTGATTGGCGGCATTGTGGGCGCTGGCATCGCCAAGGGCGGATTTAATGCCGTATTGTGGAGCGGACTTAGCAAAACCATTTTGGCCATCGTATTTTCACCCCTCACCGGATTTATTCTGGCCATGCTACTCACGTTAATCGTTGCATGGGGCTTCGTGAAATCAACGCCGGGTTTTGCCGATGCCACATTCCGCAAGCTGCAGTTTGTTTCGGCGTCCCTGTATTCCCTTGGTCACGGCGGCAATGACGCGCAGAAGACCATGGGCATCATTGCCGTGCTGCTGTTTTCACACGGAATTGGCGGAGCCGAGTTCAATGTGCCCTATTGGGTGGTGTTGAGTTGCCAGATTGCCATGGCGCTGGGCACATTGTTTGGCGGCTGGCGTATTGTGCACACCATGGGTTCGAAGATCACACGCCTTTCACCCATGCAGGGTTTCTGCGCTGAAACGGCGGGGGCGATTACGCTGTTTGGGGCAACCTACCTGGGCGTGCCGGTTTCCACCACGCATACCATCACCGGAGCAATTGTCGGCGTTGGGGCATCGCGGCGGGTTTCTGCGGTGCGCTGGAATATTGCCAAGGGCATTGTTACGGCCTGGGTGATTACGATGCCGATGTCAGCTCTCATTGCAGCCATTACTTACTGGGTCTCAGTCGCCCTGCTCACATGAAAACCTTTCAACAATATGCAGCCTTGCCGTGGCGGCGTGCCGCCGGGATCGAGATATTGCTGATCACATCGCGCGAAACCCAACGCTGGGTCATCCCCAAGGGGTGGCCGATGGAGGACCACACTGACGCTGAAGCTGCGGCACGGGAGGCTTATGAGGAAGCCGGCATCAAGGGCACCATGGCCACTGCGACTGCCGGCTTTTACACCTATGCAAAGCGCGTGCGCGGCGGCGGCAAGACGCGGTGCCGGGTTGACGTGTTCGCAATGGAAGTGACTGAGGTTCTGGACCTGTGGCCGGAAGCACACCAGCGCAGGCGGCAATGGTTCTCACCGCAAGATGCCGCCGCCTATGTGAATGAGCCTGAACTTGCCGAGATCATACGCGGGGTGGCCGCGGGTCTATCGGGACACGTGCAGCCAGCCCCAACATACTCTCAAGCAATCTGGCACCAGCTAGCAAGGGTGCTTCGTTTCGTGGGCCTGCGATAATTTGAATGCCGACAGGGAGTTGCTCTGTGGTGAAACCCGCTGGAATTGAAATGGCGGGACAGCACACATTGGTGATGGCGGAGACGATCGCCAGCCAATCCACATAGGTTTCGAATTTTGTTCCATTACAATGTGTTACATAGCGTTCCTCAATTGGAAAGGGAGGAACGATGGTGGTGGGGCACAGCAACAGGTCATAGGTTTCAAAAAACCTCAGTGTACGGATGAACATGGCGCTGCGCTGGGCTTGCGCGCGGGCAATTTCGGCACCTGTAAGTGCCAAGCCTTTTTCAATGTTCCAGATAACTTCCGGTTTGAGCTGGTCACGGTGGTTTTCAAGCAGACTCTTCTTGCCGACAGCATAATTCAGCGCGCGGAGGACTTGCGCACATTCCAGTGCCTCGCGCAGGTCAGGGTGGGCTTCTTCGACGATGACGCCAAGGTCTTCGAACTTTCGCGCAGCCTGCATGACGATGCTGGCTACTTCCGGGTCAACCGGTGTGATGCCAAGGTCACGGCTGATGGCAATGCGTTTTGGTTTCCAGCCTGAACGCGAAGCTTTCAAATAGGATGTGCCGTCGGCGGGAAGCGAGATGGGGTCTGAGGGTTCTTGCCCCACCATGGCATCAAACAGCAAGGCGAGATCCTCCACATTGCGCGCCATGGGACCTTCAACGCCAAGCGTTGAGTCAATCTCCTTGCCGGGGCTTGCCGCGACGCGGCCAGGAGAGGGTCGCATGCCCACCACGCTGCAGAAACTGGCAGGGTTTCTGAGTGATCCGCCGAGGTCAGACCCGTGGGCAACCCAGGCTGTTCCCGACGCCAGCGCCGCTGCAGCACCGCCTGATGAACCGGCAGCCGAGCGCGCGGTGTTCCACGGGTTCAAGGTGCGCCCAAAGACTTCATTAAATGTGTTGGCACCAGCGCCAAATTCCGGTGTGTTGGACATGGCATACACAATGGCACCATTGTTTTCCAGATGGGTGACCAGCACATCTGATTTTTCCGCAATATGGCTGGCAAAGATGGGCGAGCCCTGGGTTGAGCGCACCCCTGCAACATTGACCAGGTCCTTGATGGGAATGGGAAGGCCGGCGAGCATCCCGCGCTCGGCAATGGGCTTGTGCATGAGGTTGCGGGCATGCTGGCGGGCGCGGTCAAAACACAAGGTAGGCAGCGCATTCACCAAGCTGTCAACAGCGGCGATGCGCGCTTCCAATGCATCAAGGCAGTCCAGCGGGGTGATTTCAGCCCGTTTGAGGCTGGTTACGATTTCATTGGCGGTTTTTTCAAATAGTTTGTGCATGGGGGTTAGTAGCGCATTGCCATTGCCTTGTCTGGAGCCAGCCAGAAGGGTGGCAGCCAGCCAGCCATGTTGCTGAAGGGCAGAACTTCGGGCTTCAGCTTGATGCCCAATGTTTCAATCATGAAGTCGCGCCGCGCCTGAATTCGTTGCCAGCTTTCGGGATATTTGGCCTTAAACGCCTCACGCAATGGCGCATCGGCAAGGGCCACACCATCCTCGATATTCGAGGTGAAATATTCGCTGCCGGTGGACGGAATGATGTCGCATTGCAGGGCCATGCCGGAGGCGAGCTTCATTGTGCTGCTTTTCCTGATGGGTGAATGCATCCACTCATCGAGGTGAATGAGGTGACCCGGATTGAGGCCGATGCCAAAAAAAGGGTCGCCCACATGGTGCATTACGGCCTCATAAAGGGCACCACCTTCAACACCCAGCCCGAGGGTTTCATACCAGGCCACTGCTGCGCTGAAATAGGGGATAACGAGCTTTGACACATAGTCCTGTATGGTTTTTGGCAACTGGCCAGCGTCAGTTGCGAGGAAGCCGGCGCGGCAATTCAAGGCACCCATAAGTCCGAGCCCCACGACGATGGGATCGCCCTGCTGCATGACGCGGTTGGAAGGGCTTGGCAGGCCATACTTTGCCAGCGGGCCGGAACACATGTTGATATGGGTGGATTGCGGGAAGCCGTTCACGTTCAAGGCGCTGCAGAAGCCATATTCCGTCATGCCTGGCTTTGCGGCCACAATGGCGCGGCGAATGGCCGACGAGCTGAGGGTTGCCGCGTATTCAAAGCGGGCGAGCTGATCCACTTCGTTGATGGTGCGCAAGCCTTCGGCGGGATGCATGAAGAGAAGTGCCGCATTGGATACGGTTCCCAGTTTTTGCAAGGCCGTGACGAGGTAGTGTGGGGTTTCAAACCAGGTGGGATCGAAAACACCTGCTTGGCTTTCAAAACCCTTCCATCCGGCCAAACCAATGCGCATGCCGGACTTCAGTCCTGCCGCCAGCAGAATTTCGGCAAGTGGCTGATATTTGTCGCGGGGTTGCCCCATCAGGCTGAGCGGTTGCCACAGCGCACGATCAAAGACACCGCTGGCAGTTTCGGCATAGGGAAGGCCTTCATTGCCGGCAAGCAGCGTGGGATTGCGGCCGGGAACGACAATGCATATCGCTTCCTCGAAACGGGGATCATAGCCGGTGGCCCAGGCAATATTGGCCACGTGCTCGCGGTCGCCATAGATGACGACAGCGTCGAGATCACGCGAACCCATGCGGCAAAACAGCTCTGCCAGGCGGTTTTCATAGATGACTTTTTCCAGCATGGGTTCGCTGGTGGGCAGGCCAAAATCTGGCAATTCAACAGTGGATAACCGGGCAGCCCGCATGGATTTTCCTGGTGGATGAAATTTGGGTGAAAATCTGGCTCCATTGAATCCGTTTGCGGGGCAAAGGTCAACAGGGCTAAATGGGAGGTCATTTCATCAGGAGACGATCATGAATGCACCTGTCACCTCGCAACCCGGCATGAACAAGCAGTGGGTTGAACGCCGCGCCAAAGCTGTTTCACGTGGCGTTGGCATGGGTGCGGCCGTTATGGCAGCAAAGGCCGAGAATTCCGAAATCTGGGATATTGAGGGCAACCGCTATATCGATTTTGGCGGTGGCATCGCGGTTGTGAACACCGGCCACCGGCATCC
>JANMPF010000160.1:0-3836 GCA_031369725.1 Rhodobiaceae bacterium
AGAAACAGAAGTTTTTGCCGCGCCTTGCCACAGGCGAAATTGTCGGCTGTTTTGGATTGACCGAGCCTGATGCAGGCTCTGATCCCGGCGGCATGAAAACCAGGGCCAGACGGGTGCAAGGTGGCTATGTTCTCAATGGTGCCAAGATGTGGATCACCAATTCCCCTATCGCCGATGTGGCTGTGGTTTGGGCCAAGCTCGACGACGAAGGCATCAAGGGCTTCCTGGTGGAGCGTGGCACGACAGGTTTTTCCACGCCGATCATTGAAGGCAAAGTATCTTTACGCGCATCGGTGACCGGTGAAATTGTGCTGGACAATGTTGAGCTTGGTGATGATGCCTTGCTGCCTGGTGCATCAGGCCTTGGAGGACCATTCGGCTGCCTGAACAAAGCGCGCTTTGGCATCGCCTGGGGTGTTTTGGGTGCGGCGGAGGATTGCTGGCATCGGGCAAGACAATACACGCTTGATCGCAAACAGTTCGGCAAACCGCTTGCTGCCACACAGCTGGTTCAGAAAAAGCTTGCCGACATGCAAACCGAAATCACGCTTGGCACCCATGCGGCACTTGCCTTGGGCCGTGCACTGGAGCGCGGCGTTGCCGCACCTCCTGCCATTTCGCTGATGAAGCGCAACAATTGCGGCAAGGCGCTGGAAATTGCCCGCATGGCGCGCGACATGCACGGCGGCAACGGCATTTCCGATGAGTACCACGTGATCCGCCACATGGTGAACCTTGAAACCGTCAATACCTATGAGGGCACCCACGATGTGCACGCGCTGATTTTGGGCCGCGCACAAACGGGGCTGCAGGCGTTTGGCTAATGGTCGATATTGTTTTTCAAAAAGTTGACCCGCGCCAAGGAGAAGTTCGTCAGCTTATTGAAGAGCTCGATGACTATATGGCGCGGCTCTATCCCACTGAAAGCAATTTTGGTTTCGATATTGAAACGCTTGTCCAGCCACCCATGCGGTTTTACGCGGTAACGGTTGATGGCGAGGTTTTGGGCTGCGGCGGCTTTTGGCTTTACGATGACTATGCCGAGGTGAAGCGGGTTTATATCCACCCGAAATCACGGGGGCTTGGGCTTGGCCGCAAGATCATGGCGCATCTGGAAAGCCAAATGCTTGCCGAAGGTCGCAGGCTTTCGCGGCTGGAAACGGGAATTTCACAACCGGAGGCACTGGGGCTGTACCGCGCCATTGGCTATGTGGATCGCGGGGCCTTTGGCGACTACCCGGCGGATGACCCGTTCAGCGTGTTTATGGAAAAGGCGTTGGCTTGAGTTCAGGTGCTTTGCGGTTCAGCTCCATGATGGCAGGATTTGGCATGGGTCGCCCGTGTTTCATGCCTAGCCAGATTCCTTGCGTGTTCCAAGGGATGCGACTAGATATAGGCATCAAACAGATGGAGAAAAAAATGGCCCTCGAACTTCCAGCCCTGCCTTACGCCTATGATGCACTTGGCCCTTTCATGTCGAAGGAAACCCTCGAGTTCCACCACGACAAGCACCACATGGCCTATGTGACAAACGGCAACAACCTGCTCAAGGATTCACCGCTTGCCGCACTCTCCATCGAGGAGATTTGCAAAAAGGCATTTGCCGACAAGACCGCCGGCCTCGTGAACAATGTGGGCCAGCATTATAACCATTTGCATTTCTGGAACTGGATGAAGCCCAAGGGCGGCGGGGCCAAGCTGCCGGCGGCACTCGCCAAGGCTGTTGACGCCGATCTTGGCGGCTATGACAAGATGCGCACCGATTTCGTGCAAGCCGGCATGACGCAGTTTGGTTCCGGCTGGGCCTGGATTGCGGTCAAGGATAGCAAGCTGGTCATCAGTAAAACACCAAATGGCGAAAATCCGCTGATGCATGGTGCCAAACCCATTCTCGGCTGCGATGTGTGGGAACACAGCTACTACATTGATTACCGCAATGCGCGGCAGAAATACCTTGAAGCTTTTGTCGATAGCCTGGTGAATTGGGAATATGTTGAAGCAATGCATGCCAAGGCATAGCTGTTTTGACACTGACTCCGGTATTTGACGGCCATAATGATGTGCTCCTTCGTCTTTGGATGAAGACGGAGGGCGATCCGGTTGCCGATTTCCTGAATGGCGATGGTTTGGGCCAGCTGGATTTTCCACGCATGAAGACGGGTGGCTTTGCGGGTGGTTTCTTTGCCATTTTCGCGCCCGCCGACGGTGAGGAGCTGCCGGACAATGATGACGATGTTAATCCACCGCTTGCCAGCCAGGTGGCCCAATCTGTGGCATTGCGCAAGACTCTGGAGATGGCATCACTGTTGTTTCGCATCGAGGGTGCGTCGGACGGAAAATTCAAGGTTTGCCGCAGCGTGGCGGAGATCAAATCATGTCTGGCACACGGCGTGATTGCAGCGATTTTTCACATTGAGGGCGCTGAGGCCATCGATGCAAAATTCCGAATGCTTGATGTACTTTATGAAAGTGGATTGCGTTCGATAGGTCCGGTTTGGAGCCGGCCCAATATATTTGGCAGCGGGGTTCCCTTCCGTTTCCCATCTTCGGGCGACACGGGCGACGGGCTGACCGAGACGGGCAAGGATTTGATCCGCTATTGCAATGAGCGGCGCATTCTCATTGACCTCTCCCACCTTAATGAAAAGGGTTTTTGGGACGTTGCTAAAATCAGCAAGGCGCCGCTGGTTGCCACCCATTCAAACGCCTACGCAATTTGCAAGTCATCACGCAATTTGAGCGATGACCAGATCAAGGCGATTGGCGAAAGCGGCGGCATGATTGGCCTCAACTACGCCACTGGATTTTTGCGGGAAGACGGGCACTGGGGCACGGAAATGCCTTTGGACACCATGACCCGCCATCTCGACCACATGATGGGCATTGCCGGTGAAAACTGTGTGGCGCTGGGTTCGGATTTTGACGGGGCGAGAATTCCCGCGAAAATTGCTGACGCGGCGGGTCTGCCACATTTGATCGATGCATTGCGCCACAAGCAATATGGCGAAAAACTCATTGCCAAAATCGCCCACAAGAATTGGTTGAAGGTTTTGGAGAGGGTTTGGGGGGCATGACGAATTGCCACTTTCGTGCAAATTGTGTAAGAGAAGTGCTATTATGGGAGTTTCGTCAGTGAGCACACAAGCAACTCTGGCCGTTTTTGTAAGTCACGACAAGGCACTCAAAGTTTGGCACATACTGTCGTCAGACATACCCGGTCTCAACGCCGAGGCCGAAACGCTGGACGAATTGATTGATGTCATTTCAGATGTTGCACCTGATCTTATTGCTGCAAATCTGCCAGGAACCGCTCCTGATTCTGCGATCAACGTACAACACATCGTTAACAGCAAGCCTGCCCGCGCTGCCTGATGGGTTCAAATCTCTACCCAGCTTTGGTTCGTTTGTTGAAGGCGGCTGACTGCCGTCTTGTTCGACAAGGCAAGGGCTCGCACGAGATTTGGTTCAGCCCAAAAAACAACCGGACCTTCACTGTGCCAAGGAATACCCAAAAGCAACATACGGCAAACTCCGTGTTGAAGGACGCCGGATTGAAGAAGGCGTTCTAAACTTTTTGCTGGTCCCATAGTTATTAGTTGTGCTAATAAAACTCCATGAAACTTTCGGAATGGCTGACTAATAGTTCCACCTCACAATCGGAATTTGCGCGCAGGCTGGGGATTACCCAGGGGCGCATTTCGCAGTTGGTGGGTGGTGAGCAGCCTTCGCTTGAATTGGCCCTGAAAATTGCGGGCCTCACCTCCAACCAGGTTCGCCCTGAGGATTTTAAGGAAATTACCATGACGAAGACACTCGATACGGTTGAAGAAGCCATC
>JANMPF010000164.1:0-3236 GCA_031369725.1 Rhodobiaceae bacterium
TTGACAATAAAACATATGCCCTCAAAGACATCTTTGTCTTCCAGGTAAATAGCGATGGCAGCCAGACTGAGATCATTGCAGCCCGCGGCGACGTGATCGTCGGTGAACACCTGCCGCAATTGATATTGCATGACGGAAATCGGCTGATTGTGCAACAACCCGCCTTAGTCAAGGCGGGCCAGCCAGAGACTCCGGAGAATTTGGAATTTCAAACTCTGGCTTTCCCGTTGACGCCACCTTCTGTGCAATTTCACCAGCGCGGTGAAGATGAGCAGGAGTTCTCCATCAATGGCCTCTACGAGCGGCTTGATACGCCGCCTCCTGGCACTTCGACTGCTGAGATGATGTCCGAGTTGAATCGCAAACTGGTGATCATCCTGACTTCCCTGTTCCTGCCGTTGATTGCCACATTCCTTGCCCAGACCAATCCGCGCGGAAGCAATCTCCATCAAGGTGTTTTCACTTTCGGCCTTATCCTAATCTATCAACAACTTATCCAATTCGGCGGCGTATTGACTGACCAGACAGGGGTATCGCCGGTCATAACGATATGGCCATGGTTTGCAATCTTGGCACTGGGATCCTTGCTGCTCGTTGGCCTGCAAGACAGTATGGCCGGGCGGCCGGGTGAGCTAATGCCCCTCTTATTGCATAGCTTGCGGCGCAAGCTGCTAAAACTGTTTACTTTTCCGCGCAAGCGGCAGGGTGAGAAGGTGTCCTAAGCAATCAGATATCACCCAATTTCGCAAGCCTGGGCCAGATCACATGGCGCGCTGTATCCAGCATCGCCAAATTGTCGATTTCCGACCACTGGAGATCGGGCACAAAGACATTTTTCACCGGATGATGTGCAAGAAGCTCGACGAGCAGCGTTTCGTAAGAATCCATCGGCCTGCCCTGCAACCACACCGGGGCCTTTGCCAACAAAGCCCGGCGCAACGTCTCACCTATCTTGATAATTCCAACATGTTCACCCGCGGGTGGTTCGGCTTTTGCATTCAACGACTTGGACAGATGCCTAATGTGCGCCTCGGCATCGGCCCAGGCATAGTATTCGTCGCCGGATCCGGTTAGGCCAGAAACCAGTGCCGCGTTGGCTGCAGATTGTTCGAGGAGAATATCCAGTCCCCGACTTTCGTAGAGAATATCCGAATCAAGGAGCAAGAAAGGAGCTGTTGCTGCTTCAAGCGCAAAGCGCAAACTCTCGAGTGATCCCATTTCTTCGAAGCGCTTATTGTAAATGCACCGCACCCCGTAGCGCGCAGCTGCGAACGCTTCATAGAGTTCGGCCTTATAACCGGTAATTAACAGGACGCTGGTAATTCCCCGAAGTGCGAGCATGCGAACAGACCGGCTGACAAGCGTTTCACCGCCAATTTCAACCAGCCCCTTGGGAACTGCCAGCCCAGCTCCCGCGAGACGGGTTCCACGGCCCGCAGCAAGCACAACAGCCATCGAAATACGCATTTTTTGACCCCCGGTTCGCAGTAAGATATGCCTATCTGGAACATCGCTATATCGGATCGCCCAAATATGCAAAAGCTAAAACAGTCGTCGTCACTCAAAAAAATATTCGCGGACTATCGTGCCAACCGGTTTAGTGACGAAATACTGAGCGATTGGGGGTCAGCATTGATTTATCGCCCGATTGGGCTCACCCTTGCCTGGCTGCTCGTGCCAAGTCGAATCAGTCCAACAGCTGTAACCGGCATCGGTGTCATGCTTTTGCCAATCATGATTATTGCAACTGCATCTTGCCAGCCTGCCACGGCTCTTGCCATTGTTCTGGTTTTGGCAGTCATCTACCAGACACTTGATTGCACGGATGGTCCATTGGCCCGGGCAACAGGGCAAGTAAGCGTGAGCGGGCACTATTGGGACCTTGTGGCTGACCTCGCTTATCGCGGCAGCGTTTACGCAACTGTTGGCTATCTTGCCGACCAAATTCATCCCTGGTCATTTCCGGTCAATCACATGAGTTGTTTGACGCTTGCGGCGTGGGCGGCATTGCTGGCCCGCCTTGCACGCAAGAATCTCGCACGACTCGCACCACAAAGAAGCGGTGAAAGCGCTGATCCGAAAAGAGCCGCCACCTTCACGGCGTATTCCTTTCTGTCAGGCACGGACACGCTGTTTCCGCTCTTGGTGGCTCTAACGTCGGGCCTTGGCGTATTGTCCATTTACATTGGGTGGATTGTTTTCTATTCCTTCGCCGACGTGGTGATAGCCCTGTTTGAAGCGCATCGGCAGCTGAAAATATTCCAAAACTAGAATTTCACGATGTGCATAATTTTCACGTTGTCAACCGTTGCCAGATGCAACTTCACGGGCAGGTGCTTTGCGGCTATGGGCCCAAAACCCCAGGAACGGCCCAAATGCCACGAGAAATCCCAAGAACGAAAAGATAACCAGAACTTCAAGCACGCTCATGACGGTTCGCTGCCAGAAGAAATAGATATCAGGAAGATACTTTCCACCAAAATAAACCACCCCAAATGTCACGCCGAGAACGGCAATTCCAGCGGCGCGATGTGGCTGTTTGCGAAGCGTTAGAAACACATTCGAACTGGAAATGTATCGGACATTTTGCCTTTCAAACACACTAAGCTGCAAGTGAATCATGACACCCAACATGCTGATTCCGATCGAATGACCAAAAAACAGCATGTAGCTGCCAAGATCATGCAAGGGCTGGCTCACATTTCCGGTGAACTGGCTCAACACCACCATGCCTGCTATTGCAATGAACTCACAGAAAATGCCTGCTATCAGTAGAGTCAACGACAAAGCAAAGCTTTGTCTGGTTCGCGTGACAAGTTGCCAAAGCGCCTTTGCCACTTGCAAAACTGCCCAGGCGAGAAAAATCGCTGACACAATCATGGCAAAAGCGAACGGTCCCGCAATGGCAGGATCGAGGAGGACGCGGCTAATTGTCGGGGGTGCTTCGAGATAGTTTTGCCAATGGACAAATAAATTGTAGCCGTGGGCCAACAATATGGCAGCAACGACGATTGCTGGTCCCGCCGTCAGTGGAAATGCCCGCAACAAGCCTAAGGATGGACCATAAACCGTCCGGCGTTTTTCTTCGATTTGCGAATTGAATTTCATGATATTTTGGTTTTCCCCCATGCCAAAACTTTACGTTGCTTCTGTGCCGCTGTCCATATATTGGTCGGCTGTGTAGACACGCATTTTAGTGGCGGGGAATAAAATGATTCGTACTGCGGTCGTCGGGG
>JANMPF010000165.1:0-2017 GCA_031369725.1 Rhodobiaceae bacterium
TTGAATGAGATGCATCGGCAAGGGGAACAATCCGGTAGGCGTTGCCTGCTGCCACTATCCCTGCGCCATTGTCGCGCAAAATGGCTTCAAACAGTTGCAGCAATTGGCTGCGCGAAATCGGTTTTGGCGTTTGCAGCGTGATAGACCCGTTGACGCGGGCATCCACGCTGTAATTCAGGTCAAGAATATCACTGAGAACGGACTTTGCAGCTTGCGGAACAGAGACAGCGACTAGATTGAGCATCACATCCTCAGAGTCCTTATCGAAATCAGCTGATTTGAGTGAAACTGCATTGCCGATCAGCTGGTCATTTCCCGGTTCGGAAAACCCGTTGAATGACGAGTTTGGAGACTGGTCGGCGTCATTGGCGAGAAACTTGTCAAGCTTGGCCTGCTTTGAACTGCTGGCGGGTTGTTGCCCCGCAGTGCTCAACCTGCTTTCCAACAGGTCTTGTCCAGACGTGGAACCAGAGCATGCCTGCAGCAGCACTGCCAAAAACACAAACATCAATAATCTTGTGGAAATTTCACGGACCACACCAACCCCCCGAATCGGCATATCAACTCTAAAAAACACTAGAGGCTGCAGGTGCACACGCCTATCTAGTTGGATTTGTTGTCCACATAAAGCTTGAGCTCATGAGTTTGCCCATTGGCAGAGAGTGTTGCGCCATTTGCCCCAAGTTCAGTGATTTTCCATCCCATCACGTTGGCGCCTGAAGCCAGCCACGTCCCTTCGGGTGCCTCGGGCGTGACAATCAACACCAACTTGTTTTTGCCGTTCAGCAAGATTCCCTTGACTGTCAGTTGATTGAAATCTGGTGGAGGCGCAGCGGTGGGCGGTTGGGGTGGTGCAACCTCTCCCTTGGCAACAGCCACCGCCGCTTGGGCAGGATCAAAAGGCCTGCGTGAATGGCGAAACAGTGGACGGTTCACCGCCTCGGATATGGCTGGTGGCAACTTGACAGCTTGCAAATCTGGTGGCGCGAAGTCGTCAGGGGGCTTCCATTCCACAATTTTGCGCTGCGTCAAGTCCGGGTACGGCAAGTGCCAGATATAGAAGGATGATGCGAGCAGCAGCAGGGAAATGCCTGCCATTATGGCAGACAATATCTGCAAATCCCTGATCCTCATGGCAGCCTCTTGCCAATTGACGGCAGTTGCTGCGAACGAATTGCCCCAAAAACTTGCACCTCAACAGTCAAGGGTGTTTCATATTTCTCCTCAGCATCAGCTACCCCACTGGCTCTCATGCTCAGGTGGTCCACAAACAGCAACGGTCTTGCTCTTTCAATATCTTGTATGAAATCCAAGATGTTGGCGATCCCTCCTGACATTTCGACACTTCCGCCAACCAAGGTCACTGGTCCTTCAGTTTTGGGTTGGAGGTCACCGGCACGGACGACCTCCACCCCATGCGCGGATGCCATTTGCTTGAGTTGGGTCAGGAGATCAGCCGATACCATGGCTTGGGTTTTTCCTTTCAGAAAAAGCTCGCCATAGGCATTGGCCCCGGCATCGGAGTTCTTACCTTTTGGTATATCTGCGTATGATGCAACAGAACGCAAGCGGTCAAACTTTACCAGCTCGTCCGACATGACCGCGTTGCCGCCATTCCAAACCCTGAGTAACCAAATTCCCATACAGGCCAACACGAGAACGAGAAACAAGACGCCCTTTGCAGCCATGGAAAATCGCATCCCTGGCAATGCGGCGCTCAATTCAATGATCCGCTGCGGGGTGGCTCGAGATCAAGTTTTACTGAAAAATGTGACTGCACATCGCCTGGGTTTTTGAAGTTAGCTGAACTGAAACTCACATTCTGGAACATTGGCGATGCTTCAAGGGCAGCAATGAGTTGTTCGGGAGAATTTGCATTTCCATCAATGTTGACCTGGTTTGCGTCGATGACCATGGCGTCCAGAAATGCGTCATCCGGCAAAATTCGGCTCATTTCCTCAATAATAGCAAGCCGATCGGCAACCGCTGCTTTTCTGACCTGCAATGCCGATAATTC
>JANMPF010000181.1:0-2379 GCA_031369725.1 Rhodobiaceae bacterium
GTGCGAGAAGGTGTACCAGTCGCTCAGGTGCTGGGAGTTTTCCGAACTGTTAACAACGCCATGCCATAATTTCACATAGCCGCATTTGCAAATGGGCTCACGCCCCATGCTCAACAATATGACTGCCGTTGTCAGCATCAAACCGATCACAATGGCATAGCCCCAAAGTCTGGTTCGGGATTTTGTTGTTGGCTGAAGTTCCACGGCAATCAGGGTGCCATGGAATTAACCTTTTGCCAATCTGCCTCTACGCATCGACGCCTGCAATCTGTGCCATTGTGCAGCCTGAAATGAGCCATGTGCCGTCCGCCTGCTTTTCCATGGTGTAGATCGCAATATAGGTCTTGCCATCGGGCCCGACGATTGTAACCTTTTGCGCCGGTCTGCCCAGGGGATCAATCATTGTGTCATTGAACGTGAATGACTGGGGGCGATAGACCTGCGGATAGCCCTGTTTCACCATCGCCATGAACACATCAACGGTGGGAAAAATCTTGTGCACAATGGGAGCGGCATAATCATAGGCTGCCTGCCCATCGTCAGCCCGGAACGCGCCAATCTGTGCGGTGATGATGCGTTGAAACTCCGCTTTGTCGGCTGAGCCAAGCTCCCCGGCAAATGCACTTAACGAAATGAACACAACGAAAACCGCGGCAAGCAGGGAACGAAGCATCATAAGCCTCCCATAATCATGAAATTCTACCATCTATACGTCGCCAAGTCTCGCTTGGTTTCGCAGGTGCGTTGCAACAATTTTCTTTTGCATTGCATCAATCCTAATCAAGCTTTCGTAATGCTTGACCGTGACGCAAACTAAGATGAGTATAGGCCACCAGTGAAAAAAAGTTCCCGCATGAGATCGTGTTTTGATCGTCAAGGGACTGTACGGGAGAATGCTCAAATGACTGCAGTTTCTTTAAAAGTGAATGGCAAGGCAGTGAGTGGCAACGTCGAACCACGAACCCTGCTTGTCGATTTTATTCGAATCAACCTCGGCCTTACGGGAACCCATGTAGGCTGCGACACCAGCCAGTGTGGTGCCTGTGTGGTTCACATCAATGGCAAGGCCGTTAAATCCTGCACCACTCTTGCGGTGGCTTGCGAAGGTGCCGATGTCACAACCATTGAAGGCATAGCCAAGAATGGCAAACTGCACCCCATGCAACAGGCATTCCATGAGGAGCATGGCTTGCAATGCGGTTTCTGCACCCCGGGCATGATCATGTCGTCGATCGATATCGTCAAGCGCAATGGCAAGAAGGTTTCGGAAGAGGTTATCCGCCGCGAGCTTTCCGGCA
Source organism: Rhodobiaceae bacterium (assembly GCA_031369725.1). Lineage (GTDB taxonomy): Bacteria > Pseudomonadota > Alphaproteobacteria > Rhizobiales > Aestuariivirgaceae > Aestuariivirga. Next base: position 1,299 of record JANMPF010000181.1, read on the forward strand.
ATATCTGCCGCTGCACCGGATACCATAACATTGTTGCGGCTGTTCAGTCCGCCGCACAAAAAATGTAAGGGAGCTGAAACATCATGAGTGACACAGGCATTGGCGCACGCGTGCTGCGCAAGGAAGATCAACGGTTCATTACGGGCAAGGGCCAGTATACCGACGATATAAATCTCAAGGACCAGACATACGCCTATTTCGTGCGCAGTCCCCACGCCCATGCCACGATAAAGTCAGTCAACACGGCCAAGGCCAGGAAGATGCCGGGCGTTGTTGATATTTTCACAGCCAAGGAAGTTGAACAGGACAAGATCGGTGGCCTGATCTGCGGCTGGATGATCCATTCCAAGGATGGTACCCCGATGAAGGCCGGACCCCATCCCATTCTTGCCAGCGGCAAGGTGCGCTTTGTCGGTGACCAGGTTGCCGTGGTGATTGCTGAAACCCGTGCGCAAGCCAAAGCCGCTGCCGAAGCGGTGAATGTGACCTATGGCGTGCTGCCGCATAATGTTGACGCAGGCCAGGCCATGAAAGTCAAGGCGCAGGTGCATGATGTTGCCTCCGATAACCGGGTTTACAATTGGTCCATTGGCGACGAGGCTGCAACGAAAGCTGCCTTCAAGGCCGCCGCGCATGTGACGAAATTGGATATCATCAACAATCGCCTCATTCCAAATGCCATTGAAACAAGGGCCGCTATCGGTTCCTATGATACGGGTTCCGACCACTACACGCTTTATACAACCAGCCAGAATCCCCACGTGGCGCGCCTCGTGATTTCAGCCTTCCATGGACTGGCCCCAGAGCACAAGCTGCGGGTTATAGCACCCGATGTTGGTGGTGGTTTCGGCTCCAAGATTTTCATTTATGGAGAGGAAGTGGTGTGCGTATGGGCCTCCAAGCGCATTGGCGGCAGGCCCATCAAGTGGACAGCAGATCGTTCCGAGGCATTCCTCTGCGATGCCCACGGCCGCGACCATGTGAGCCACGCGGAACTGGCGATGGACAGTTCAGGCAAAATTACCGGCCTTCGCGTTCACACCATTGCAGCGATGGGTGCCTATCTCTCGACCTTCTCGTC
>JANMPF010000194.1:0-6844 GCA_031369725.1 Rhodobiaceae bacterium
AAGCCGGAGGATCAGCTTTTTTGCGTTTCCGGAATTTGTTTTCATGACCGCAACAACTTTGGCAACATCAACTTCGCCATGGTCCAAATGCCATGAATCATAGTCAGTCACCATGGCAACCGTGCAGTAACACAACTCGGCCTCGCGGGCGAGTTTCGCTTCCGGCATGTTGGTCATGCCAATGACACTCGCACCCCACGACTGGTAAAGTCGTGACTCGGCAAGCGTGGAAAATTGCGGGCCCTCCATGACAACATAAGTGCCGCCCCTGCTGAAGGAAATGCTTTCAGCTTGCAAGGCAACGGCTACAGCATCCTGCAGCAGTGGTGAAACAGGATTGGCAAACGGCACATGCGCCACGCAGCCCGTTCCAAAAAACGACTTCTCGCGCGCATATGTCCGGTCAATGAACTGGTCAACCAAAACAAACCTGCCAGGCGGCAATTCTTCCTTCAGAGATCCCACCGCCGATAGCGAAATGACATCCGTAACACCAACCTGCTTTAACACATCAATATTGGCGCGGTAATTTATCGTGGTTGGCGAATAGATGTGGCCCCTGCCATGCCTTGGCAGAAATGCCACTTTTAATCCATCTATCTCGCCCACCCGCAGCTGGTCCGATGGCGCGCCCCATGGGCTTTGCAAAGTCAGCCATTCGGCCTTCTCAAGCGGCACATCGTAAACACCAGAACCCCCGATAATTCCAAGGACAGATTTTGCCATTCCATTCCAATTCCTTCCCGCAAAAACCCCAGAACGTCCTTCCGGCGAACGCCGGAATCTCGTTCAGGAAAAACTGCTGTCAGATTCTGGCTTTCGCCAGATTGATGGGTTGTGACAAGTGGGTCATTTCAACTAAGGTCAGAAGGAATTGGAACGCATTGTTCTAATGCTGATCGCTCCAGATCTTCTTCTTCACGAAATACAGCAAGGTGGAAAGTATGGCGAGATAGATCATCACCATGAAGCCCATGCTCTTGCGTTCTTCCATCTTTGGTTCGGCGGTCCACGCAAGGAATGCCGAAACGTCCCGCGCCATGTCATCAACCTTGTTGGGCGCACCATCGTCAAAGGTCACCTGCCCGTCGGTTAATGGCGGTGGCATTGAAATAAACTGGCCATTGGCAAAATACGGGTTGTAATGCTTGCCTTCCGGCATTTCCTTCTTGATCTCTTCGGTGGGCTCTTCGTAACCCGTCAAGACTGAATAGACATAATTCGGACCACCGACACCGTTGATCAACTGGTTGATCGTTCCGAACCAGCCGGGCCGGAATTTCGTGATCAGCGATAGATCGGGAGGCGCTGCCCCTCCGTTGGCGGCACGCGCCGCTTGCTCATTGGCAAAAGGTGCGGGAAAACGGTCAGAAGGAAGACCAGGACGGTCAAACATTTCGCCATCGGCTCCGGGGCCATCTTTCACCGTAAAGGTGGCCGCTAATGCCTCCACCTGCTTTTCGGTAAATCCAGGTCCGCCGTGATCCGCCAGGTTGCGAAACGACAAAAATCGCATTGAGTGGCAATTGGAGCAAACCTCTTTGTAAATCTTGTAACCCCGTTGCAACTGGCCTTTGTCAAATGTTCCAAACGGGCCTTCGAATGAAAAGGAAATTCCCTTCGCGTCCCTTTGGGTTTCGGCGGCCATAGCGGTTGCCACCAACCCGGCGCAGGCCACGGTGAACAAAAGTGTCTTGAGCATCATTTTCATCATTTTCCCCAAATCACTCTGCTGGAACCGTAGGCTTGTGCTTTGCCAGAACATCATCGCTGATCGACGATGGCAATGGCTTTGGGCTTTCAAGAAGACCAAGCAGCGGCAAGACCGGGAAGAAATAGGCAAAATAACAAATCGTCGCAATCTGCCCAACCAGCTTATAGGTGAAATGCCATTCATCCGGTGGTGCAGCTTCATGGCTCAGGAAGTAATTGTCCGGCGGACCTGAACCGGCAAAGCCAAGAATGATGCACACCAGCACGAACAACCAGAATATCTGTTTGAATATCGGGCGGTAGGTTCCCGAACGCACCCGCGAGGTGTCAAGCCAGGGCAGCGCAAACAGGATCAGGATTGACCCAAACATGGCACAAACGCCACCCAGCTTGTCGGGTATTGCACGAAGAATTGCGTAGAACGGCAAGTAATACCATTCCGGCACAATATGTGCAGGTGTGGAAAGCGGATTGGCGGGAAGATAGTTCACGGCGTGGCCAAGATAATTCGGCGCAAAAAACATGAACGCCGAGAAGAACATCATGAACACGGCAATCGCAAACGCATCCTTCATGGTGTAATAGGGATGGAACGGAACTGTATCCTGGGAGCCTTTCACGCTCACACCCGTTGGATTGTTGTTGCCGGGAACATGCAAGGCCCAAATGTGCAGGCCAACAAGGCCAGCTAAAACAAATGGCAACAGGAAATGCAGTGAGAAAAACCGGTTGAGCGTTGGGTTGTCAACCGAATATCCGCCCCATAGCCATGTTGTGACCGTGTTGCCAACAAATGGAATGGCCGAGAACAGGTTGGTAATGACCTTGGCGCCCCAGAAACTCATTTGGCCCCACGGCAACACATAGCCCATGAAGGCAGTTGCCATCATCACGAGATAGATGAGAACACCAATCATCCACAATACTTCCCGTGGAGCCTTGTAGGAACCATAATACATGCCGCGGAAAATGTGAATGTAGACGGCGATGAAGAACATCGAAGCGCCGTTGGCGTGCATGTAGCGCAGCAGCCAGCCATAGTTTACGTCGCGCATGATGTGCTCAACCGAGTCGAATGCCATGTCGACATGCGGCGTGTAGTGCATCGCCAGTACCACGCCGGTCACGATTTGAACCACCAGCATGATGGCGAGAACCGCACCAAACGCCCACCAGTAATTCAGGTTTTTGGGCGTCGGAAAATCCAAGGCCTGTCCCTGTACAAGGTCCATGATCGGCAAGCGCTCATGAAACCACTTGCCAAAGGCAGACTTGGGTTGATAGCTGGATGGACCACTCATAAATCTTGCCCCTAATTAGCCGATACGGATTTTGGTGTCAGTGAGATATGCATATTTCGGAACCGGCAAATTTTGCGGCGCGGGCCCCTTGCGAATGCGGCCCGCCGTATCATATTGCGAGCCATGGCACGGGCAGTACCAGCCGCCCGACTTCGTATTGCCTTCGACAACGCCAAAGTCGCCCTGGTCACCCAGCGGAACGCAGCCCAAATGCGTGCAAACCCCCATCATGACGAGAAAGCCTTCCTTGCCGCCCACCACGCGGTTTTCATCGCTGGCAATATCGCCGTCCTTGACATTTTCGTTGCGCGCCAGGGGATCTTTCAAGTCTTCCATCTTGATCGACTTGGCCAAATCGATTTCCTTGGCGCTGCGATGCCGCACAAATACCGGATTGCCGCGCCACTTCAGCGTAATTTCCTGCCCCTCGGCAATCGGGGCCAAATCAACGTCAACCGTTGCCATGGCAAGAACTGAGGCATCCGGGTTCATTTGATTGATGAATGGCCAGGCAACCAGCGCTGCCCCCACCGCACTCATCGCCCCCGTTGCAATGAAAAGAAAATCCCGCCGATTTACCTCTGCATGTACCGCTGTGGACACGTTTTTGTTCCCTCGTGTTGCCGCGTGGCGTCGAAACCTGGAAAAAGCCCCTCGCCCGCAATATCTCAGGCGGTTTTGACACTGGTCACCAAAGTTGTCTAGCCATGAGTTGTCGCAGTGCAGAGAGTTTTTGCCCAAACCCCAATCTTTCTTTAAAAGCGCCAGAACATGATCGAAATAGCCCTTTTTCAGCCCGATATTGCGCCCAACGCCGCAACCATTATTCGCATGGCCGCCTGCCTTGGCCTGAAAGTGACAATTATTGAGCCGGCAGGCTTTGCCTGGACTGATTCTTCATTTCGGCGGGCCGGGATGGATTACCTTGATCGCGCCGCCGTAAGACGAACCGCTTCATGGCAGGCATTTCGCCAGGAGACTGAAGCCAGGCGGCTGGTCCTGCTTTCGACGAAAGCTGAAACGGCCTACACAAAATTCGCATTTTCCGCTGACGATGTCATTATTGTTGGCCAGGAGAGTTCCGGCGCACCAACAATGGTCCATGACGCGGTTGCCGCCCGCATCCTCATTCCAATGCAGCCGGGTGAACGCTCGTTGAATGTGAGTCTTGCCTGCGCCATGGTGACAGGTGAGGCAATGCGGCAATTGGGAAAATTCTGAAAGCGCTCTAGAAGATTGAAATCATGATTTCCCAAACCCCATCGATGGCTTTAGCGCAAGCATGGTTTCAGACTTTACGGGATATGATCGTTGCTGATTTTGAGAAACTGGAGGCGGAGCTGTTGAGTGACGCGTCAGTTGGACGATTTATACAAACGCCGTGGGCACGCGAAAATGACGGCGGCGGCGGTATGATGTCAATGATGCATGGCCGCCTGTTTGAAAAAGTGGGCGTCCATTGTTCCACCGTTCATGGCGAGTTTTCGCCGGAGTTCAGGAAACAGATTCCAGGTGCTGGAGACGACCCCACATTCTGGGCCACCGGAATTTCGCTCATCGCGCATTTTTGGAACCCCAATATTCCAGCGGTTCATATGAACACCCGCCACGTCGTGACGTCGAAATCCTGGTTTGGTGGTGGTGCTGATTTAACCCCGGTGCTGGATCGCCGGCGCAATCAGGATGACCCGGATTCCAGAAAATTTCACGCCGCATTCAAGGCAACATGCGATGCCCGCAGCGGTGCCGATTACGAAAAATACAGGAAATGGTGCGATGACTATTTCTATCTCCCCCACCGTAAGGAACCCCGCGGCATTGGTGGGATTTTCTTTGATTACCTTAACACCGACAATTTCGTTGCCGATTTGGAATTTGTCAAAGCCGTGGGCACAACATTCCTGCAGGCCTTCCCCGAAATCGTACGGGCAAACATGAATACCTCGTGGACCGAGGCTGACCGCCATGAACAACTCATTCGCCGTGGGCGTTATGTCGAATTCAATCTGCTTTATGACCGCGGCACCTTGTTTGGATTGAAAACTGGCGGCAATGTCGATTCAATCCTCTCCTCCATGCCGCCCCTTGTAAAATGGCCTTGAAAGAAAACTGCAATGGACCTTCGTAACGGTTTCGACATCAAACGCTATATCCGCACCATTCCCGATTATCCCAGGCCCGGCATCCTGTTTCGCGATATCACCACCTTGCTGGCGGACCTGCACGCCTTCCGCGCCTCCATTGATGAGCTGTCCTGGCCATTCCTGCGTGGCCATATCGATTATGTGGCAGGCATTGAGGCCCGTGGCTTCATTCTCGGTGGCGCCGTGGCAGCCACCCTCGGCCGCGGCTTCATTCCCATTCGCAAGAAAGGCAAATTGCCGTCGCGCACCATTGGGCAGGAATACGCCCTGGAATATGGGGTTGACACCATTGAAATTCATGCCGACGCGATCAAACAGGGTGACCGCATTTTACTCATCGATGACCTCATCGCAACCGGTGGCACGGCGGGCGCTGCCATCGATCTCATCCGCAAGTCAGGTGGTGAAGTGGTTGCCGCAGCCTTCGTGATTGATTTGCCGGAACTCGGTGGTGCGGCAAAACTCAAGGCCAAGAACGTGAAAGTTCACACCCTGGTTTCGTTTGAAGGCCATTAGATTGACCGGTGATGTGTTAGCAGGATTTAACAACCATAAGTAGAAATTAATCCTAAGACCGATATAGTTCCCACACACAGGAATCTACCCCTCTCCGCTACACCCCTAGCCGACCCGCCCGGAAAACCGCTGTAGGGCTCTCTTATTGTGTTTAAAGACCTATTGTAGGCCTATACTCCGATACCCCTAAGCCCGCCGTGCGGTCAGTACCTTGCCCTCAAAACTGAAAACCAGTTCGCCATTCTGGTTGAACCCTTCATTCAGCGAAAACACCAGCCCCCACTGTGGCCGCGACGCAAGTTCCCGCTTGCCTGTGACCGTGCAGCGATAGTTCACCAAGTCCCCCGGAAACACTGGTTTTAGCCATTTGAGTTTGGTGAAGCCGGGAGATGGCCCGACTTCCGGTAGAGTTCCAGCCTGCGCTTGCAGCTTGGCGCGGGCGGCCTCGTCGCTGGCCACATAGCATTTCATCCAGCCCGCCGCAGTATGCCAGCCGCTGGCAGAAAGCCTGCCGAATGGTCCTGCAAGCCCCGCCTCATCCGACAAGTGAAACGGTTGCGGATCATATTTCCGCGCAAAGGCCAGAGTATTTTGCCGGGTGAACTGGTAGCTCCCCAAATCCACCGACAGGCCTTCATCAATGTCTTCAAGAAACAAGCCTAACATGCTGCTTTGACTCGCATAAAGATGATGGCAGTCATCTCGGTCTTCTTCTCGCCCGCCCCATTGAACAATTCAAACCCGCATTGGAATATGCCCATCTCCGGGCGCTTCGACGAAATCCGCTTTGCAACGATTGAAATCTTGCCCGACAGTGTTTCACCAGCAAGTACCGGCCGCAGCCACTTCATTTCCGCAACACCGTTGGAACCCATGCTGGCCGTCTTGTTCAGCCATGCATCTGCCAGCATCCGCATCAGCATGGCGCTCACATGCCAGCCGCTGGCACTTAGGCCGCCAAGCAGCGAGGCCTCACCACCCGCTGCATCGAGATGAAACCGCTGCGGATCAAACTCCATGGCAAAGGCGATAATTTCATCGGCCGTCACCGCGTAAGGGCCAAGGTCAATCACCTGCCCCACTTCAAAATCTTCAAAATGCAGCAGTTCTGCCATCGCTAATTGGCAAAGCGGAAATGCATGACATCGCCGTCAAGAACCACATATTCCT
>JANMPF010000206.1:0-2525 GCA_031369725.1 Rhodobiaceae bacterium
GCATTGCCGGCCAAGCGCACGATGGTGATTGCAAAAAACAGGAGGATGAGCACAGCAAGAATGCCTGCCATCGCCAATGAACGCTTTCTGCGTCTGGCCATATCCTTGGCATCGAAGGGCGCGTTGATCATGGCAGCACCGACGGCAAGCTTGCAACGCCGAGCAGGCGTTCAACCGGAATGAGCGCAAAAACCAGGAAGAGCCAGAGAATTGAAAAACCAAACAGTTTCTTGCAGGCCCTGTCGGCCGCTTCACCTTCGCGGAGGCGGTAAACATTGATTGCGTAATATAAAAACATGGCCGACAAAACGGCCGTGCCGATTACATAGACAAGCCCACAAACGCCGAGCAAGGCTGGCAGAAAAGCAATGGGCAAAAGCAGGAGTGCGTAAACCATAATCTGCTTGCGGGTTTCATCGCGGCCAGCAACATTTGGCAACATGGGAACGCCTGCGGCTGCGTAATCGCCCTCACGCCACAGGGCCAGCGCCCAGAAATGCGGTGGGGTCCACATGAAAATAATGAGGAACAGCGAGATTGCGCCGAGATCGATTGTGCCGGTCACCGCGGCCCAACCGATCATGGGCGGAAATGCGCCAGCAGCACCACCGATCACGATGTTTTGCGGCGTCCAGCGTTTCAACCACATGGTATAAATGACAACGTAGAAGAAAATCGTAAAGGCCAACAGGGCGGCAGAAACCAGATTGACCGCAAGGCCAAGCATGAGAACCGAAGCGACACCGAGGGTTGCACCAAACCCCAAGGCTTCACCAGGCAGAATGGCACCGCGCGGCACGGGGCGGGACCTGGTGCGCTTCATGATGGCATCAATGTCTGCATCATACCACATGTTCAGGGCACCAGACGCACCGGCGCCTACAGCGATTGCAAGGAGTGCCACGAGTGCCAGCAAGGGATGCAGGATTCCGGGTGCTGCTATGATGCCGACAAATGCGGTAAAAATGACGAGCGACATCACGCGCGGCTTGAGCAGCGCGAAGTAATCGCCAGCCGTGCCCTGCCCGCCTTGAGCTATGGGTTCGCTGGAGATTTCTAACCGGATGTCGCTCATCAGACTACTTTATGACTGGCAACGTGTTGAACTGGTGGAATGGCGGTGGTGAAGACAGGGTCCATTCCAAAGTTGTGGCACCCACGCCCCAGGGATTGTCGCCTGCTGGAACTTTCTTGGCATAGGCGGTGATCACGCCGTACAGGAAAATGAGCACGCCGACGGAGGAAATATAGGATCCGTAGGACGACACATGGTTCCAGCCGGCATAGACTTCCGGGTAATCGATGTAACGCCGCGGCATGCCGGCAAGCCCCAGGAAATGCTGCGGGAAAAACAGGATGTTCACACCGACGAATGTGACCCAGAAATGCAGTTTGCCGATGGATTCATTGTACATGTAACCGGTCATTTTGGGGAACCAGTAGTACCAGGCACCAAAGATTGCAAACACCGCACCCAGTGACAGCACGTAATGGAAATGCGCCACCACATAATAAGTATCTTGCAGCGAACGATCAACTCCGGCATTGGCCAGCACCACGCCAGTGACACCGCCTACGGTGAACAGGAAGATGAAGCCCATCGCCCACAGCATAGGGGTCTTGAATTCAATGGACCCGCCCCACATGGTGGCAATCCACGAGAAAATCTTGACGCCGGTTGGCACGGCGATGATCATGGTTGCGGCGAGAAAATAGGCCTGCGTATCCGCGTCCAGCCCAACTGTGTACATGTGGTGGGCCCAAACAACGAACCCCACAACGCCAATGGCAACCATTGCATAGGCCATGCCGAGATAACCGAACACGGGCTTCCTGGAGAAGGTTGAAACGATCTGCGAGATAATGCCGAAACCTGGCAAAATCAGGATGTAAACTTCCGGGTGACCGAAAAACCAGAACAGATGCTGGAACAGGACCGGATCGCCGCCCTTTGAGGCCACGAAGAAAGAGGTTCCGAAGTTACGGTCGGTGAGAAGCATGGTGATGGCACCTGCCAGAACCGGCAGGGACAACAACAGCAGGAAAACGGTCACCAGGATCGACCATACGAACAACGGCATTTTATGAAGCGTCATGCCGGGGGCGCGCATGTTGAAAATTGTGGTGATGAAGTTGATGGCGCCAAGAATCGACGAGGCACCGGCGAGATGGATTGCCAGAATGGCATAGTCCATGGCGGGGCCCGGCTGGCCCGTGGTCGAGAGCGGCGGATAAAGCGTCCAGCCGCCACCTGCGCCATAAGCGCCTGGCGGCCCTTCAACGAACATGGAAATGAGCAAGAGGCAAATCGCTGGCGGCAAAAGCCAGAAGGAAACGTTGTTCATGCGCGGGAACGCCATGTCGGGCGCTCCAATCATAAGGGGCACGAACCAGTTGCCGAATCCGCCGATCATGGCAGGCATGACCATGAAGAAGATCATCAGCAGGGCATGGGCAGTCACAAACACGTTATACATGTGCTTGCCGGCGTCGCAGGCTTCCGGCTTGGCCATGTCACAACCGGC
>JANMPF010000211.1:0-4777 GCA_031369725.1 Rhodobiaceae bacterium
CAGTCGCATTCACCCGCCGTCGATCTCAACTTCGGCCTCACAATTCACTGGCGCATTAAGCGGCAACATCATGCCGATTGATGAGCGGGCATGCGCACCTGCGTCCGGACCATAGAGTTCCAAGATCAGTTCGGAGTAACCGTTGGTGACGCGAGGCGTCTCATTGAATCCTGGAGCGACATTCACCATGGCAAAGACTCGGAGCCAAGCAGTGACGCGGTCTAAATCACCGATTGCGCGCTTCAATGAGCCCAGATGTGCAAGTGCTACGCGTCTGGCGGATTCATAACCCTCTTCAGGCGAGACGTCCGCGCCAACTTTTCCTAACGGCATGGCAATACTGCCATCATCATTCTGCGCGATGTGACCAGAGATGAAGGCGCGCCTTCCACGCACGCGGACCCAGGAGAATGGCATTCGCAACTGTGGCGGCACTTGCAGCGGTTGCGGCAATACCAGCCCCATTTTGTCAAGTTTTGCTTCTATATGTGTCATGGCGTTCTCCACTGGCATCTCATGGAACCCTGGTGTCCATTGCCGGATACATGATCACGCTTTCCTGTGCCGTCGGCTCGTTGCGTGACCCGATGAAGACGGCCGGTTCATTGCCGCGGTTAACAGCAACATGCAATACATTGGGGGGAATGAAAAAGTAGTCGCCTGGGCTGACGATGTCTTTGTGTTGAAGCTCGTCTCCGGTCCATAATTCCACCTGGCTCCCGCTCATCATGTAGAAAGCCGTCTCATGGCGTTCATGTACATGCGCCTTGGTTCGGCGGCCAGGCGGCAGCGTCACCATGCCGAGCCACAAGGCCTTGGCACCGACTGTTTCGGCACTGATGCCAGGAACGTATTCTGAATCCTGTTGTGCCCGGTAAGCGGTTCCAGCCTGCACGACATGACATTTGCGGTGGGTTGCCTGTTTTTCACTCCGGTTGCGGTGTGTCTGGCTCATCTTTAACTCCTGCACGTGGTTGAGGCTGTCAGCATTACCCAACTTGTGGCGGATGTCCCAAAGCCAGCGCCGAATAGTTCCAAAATCTTCCGAAATTGGTTAAACTCATTCCATGTCCTCGCAGCCATTATCCTTCGGGCCATTCACCCTTGACGCTCTGCGCGGCAGTCTGCTGCGCGACGGCAAACCAATGGTCATAGGCAACAAGGGATTATTGCTGCTTCGGGCGCTGCTGGAAGCGCGCGGCAGGCCGGTGAGCAAGGCTGATCTCATGGATGCGGTCTGGCCCGGAATCGCCGTCGAGGACAGCAACCTTTCCGTTCAGATCGCCGCCGTTCGCAAGATGATCGGGTCATCGCCCGAGGGAATAGATTGGATCACTACAATTCCACGGCTGGGTTACCGTCTTGCCGACGGCGCAGGTCGGGCGGACCATCAGCCGAACGAAAACGTCCAACCGCCAACCAACGCGCGGCCCACAATCGCTGTTTTGCCGTTTGCCAATATGAGTGGCGATAGCGAACAGGATTACTTAGCGGATGGTATCACCGAAGACATCATTACTGCCCTCACCCGGCTCCACTGGTTTTTTGTCATCGACCGCAATACCAGTTTCACATATAAAGGCCGCATTACCCAAGTAAAACAGATCGCTCTCGAACTTGGAGTTCGTTATGTGCTTGAGGGCAGCATACGCAAATCTGCTCAGCGGGTGCGTATCTCTGTGCAACTCGTTGATGCGGTGTCTGGCAATCACATTTGGGCCGAGCGCTACGATCTCGAACTGACTGATGTTTTCGCTGTCCAGGATGAAATCGCCGAGCGCGTGGCAGGGGCAATCGAACCCGAATTGCTGAGAACTGAATCCGCCACGGCCGTCACGCGCCATACCGGCAACATGACAGCGTGGGATCTGGTGCGGCGGGGCACGTGGTATTTCCATCAGGTGACGCGCGATACGCATCTGCACGCCCGCGAACTGTTTCGCCAGGCCACCGCCCTCGATCCGGATCTGCCAGAAGCGCATATTTGGCTCGCAAGGGTGAGTGCCGGTCTCATACCCTATGGTTGGTCAGTGGATCCCAAAGCCGACCTCCGCGAAGGCAAGGCTGCAGCGTTGACGGCGATCCGACTTGATGAGCGGAACCCATACTCCCACTACGGCTTGGCAATCGTCAGTGTCTATGCGCACGAATTTGACCAGGCAACCCGTGCCGCCGAAAAGACACTCGAGATTAGCCCCAGTTTTGCACTCGGATATCTGGTGCTCGGGATGGCGCGCCTGTTCAACGGTCAGGCTTCTGAGGCAGTCGCACCCCTGGAGCATGGTCTGCGATTAAGCCCATTCGATCCGCAGAATTTCGTCTGGTTCAATGTCCTTGCAATGGCCCATCTATTTGGCGGCGCATCACAGCGAGCGCTTGATTGTGCAGTCAGGGCACTGAAAATAAGGCCTGCATGGCCAACCACCTTGGAAACCATGACCTGCTGCCACGCCGCCTCGGGAAGTCCGGAAAAGGCACGTGCCTGCGTAGAACAGATGCGCAATCTGGAACGACTGCCGGGTGATATCTTTGCACCACTCAAGGCAAAGAACGCAAACTGGGCTACCCAGCTGACCGAAATGTTGCGGGATGCGGGTTGGAATGAATAGCTGATAACGATGTTACGTCTTGGCGACCGAAAAGATGATCTTCGCAGGCAGGTTAGGTGATATTTAAACGTCCATTCGCGACAATCCCGGCCTCCCGAAGCCGATCATCGGGTGGAGGTCGGCTTGCGGGAGGTGGACCGCACTTCATATCGCTCGATCCACCCCGCTGCATTTTCCGGAATTCGGGGTCCGTTTCTTCCTAGGCGGGCGACAAGTCGATGACCCGCATCACCGCGACTGCTTTCGTGTCGTTGAACGCCAGTTCTTTGGTTCCCACATGGCACGTCCAGACTTCGTTCATCTTCACGGTTACGTCCTTACCCTCCCGGACAAGCCGCAGTTCTCCCTCGGTTACCTGGCAGACCAAGGCAGACGTCATCGGGCTTGTTGCATCGGGGGTTTTCGAACCGGGCTGCATAATGACGTCGTACACTTTCGCACTCTTGAAACCCGGGATTATGGATTTCGCTTCACCAAAAGCGCGCACAGTCACTCCAGGCCCGATGGTCTGGTCTTTGCTTGCATCTGCCGTCTGAGCCTGCGCCGTTTCGCCGAGTGCGGCCGTCGACGCTGCTGCCATGACAATTGCCAATGCTGTTCTGCGATCAATGTTCTCCATGTGAGGTACTCCTGATTACCATTCGTAAGTACTCGAGCGGCGCCGATATGTTATGCCCAAATTCTTGCCCTGACAATTGTTCCGCCCCCAATTGATAACCTATGGAAGGTTCACAAAACGATCACGCGTCGATTGAAAATGGCCGCCCAGAATGTGTTCTTCTATGACCCGGAATACTCTCGCCCATGGCGCACTCCACCCTTTCAACAACTTCCTGAACCTACGACCAAGCCGTGCCGTTGATCGCTGTTCTCCAGTCTGACAACATGAGCGGTTGCAAGCGGCAACCACGCATGGGGGAACGGTACGACCGCGGTCTCGATGACATTTTTAAGGTTCAAGATCAAGTTACGCGCGTGATTGCGAATACACGATCAAGTCAGGTAGACAAGGACATTTCCAATCGTGCCGCAAGAAAACATACCGATAGCTTTGTCGCTTACGAATCCGCCCGGCCTGTGTTGCATCATTGACCGCTCACATCCGCGCGGTTGATCCAACCTTCCCATCCATCACTGCGGATTTTCTGCCAGTTGCTTCGTCTATACGGCAGAAATGCTATGCCGCAGGTGTGCCGATTGAGGGACACGAGTAAACGCGATTGCGGCGAGGGATAGGCCCTAATAGATACACTGCGGCCCTCAGCACGTTTTGCGGTGCAATAAAGTGAGGGTGAGACCATTGAAATAAACCGGCGGTTGACCCAGCCCACCGAATGGCCATCCTCCACCGGGCACCATTGACCTCGACAGTTGCCCACTACCATAATGCCACATGTTCCGTAACGTTTGCGAATTACAAGAGAAGACTGTGACGAAGGCGCGCTGCGAATGTTGAGCCTATCCCAGGAGGGAACATTGACGACGCAATGCTCCTCGCCTGGAACGACCGATGTTTCAGCGGCTGAAGCTGGTATCATGCCCAGCATCAGCAGAAGTATCGCTACCTTGAACATTCAATTGACCTTTATAAGAATTTCCTTTGAATACTGCGGACTTTATCAATATTGCCCAATCGGCCGCGCACCCACAATCTCGCCGGAATATGAGTTGACGCGGACGAGCCAAGCCCGGCCAGCTCGCAGTCCTCTGTAGCGGTATGAGGTCCCATAGCATTTCAGGGACCTGACAAAATGATATCCCTCTTCGCGCACGATTTGCCGCCCTTCTCCGCAGGAGATTTGGTCTTCATCATCGTCGTCATAGCCCGTGCCAGGATAGGGCGGATAACCTGGAGATGGATCATAACCAGGAAAAGGTTCTCCCACGGCAATGGCTGGATAAGTTGCCGCATACGCTGCGGGCATTGTGGCGGACATAATTGCGAATGTCGTCATTACTGCGAAAAAAAGCTTCTTCATGTAATCTTACTCCAATAACCCAACCACTTCGAGGACTATGCCGCATTGCGGATGAATGGACACAATAATGGCTGTTCATTTGCTGTTCATAAACGCCAACGATTTGCAGTCGTGGCTTTCGGAAGTTGCTTGGCATCAGCTTTCGCGGCAGGCGTGGCTCGGAGGTGCTAAACATGTGCACATTGATCT
>JANMPF010000281.1:0-4156 GCA_031369725.1 Rhodobiaceae bacterium
CGAAACACATCATGGAGATATTTTTAGCCGCAGGTCACCGGGTTTACCCCACGGGAATTGACCATGGCACCGTGACAGTTGTTATCGATCACCACACGTATGAAATCACAACGCTGCGCCAGGATGTCACAACCGATGGCAGGCGCGCGATGGTTGCTTTCACCGATGACTGGTGCTGGGACGCGCTTCGCCGTGATTTCACGATGAATTCCCTCTACTGTGACGCTACCGGAAAAATATATGATTATACAAATGGATACGACGATATCTTACGCAACAGAATCATCTTTGTGGGGGCACCTGCTGCCCGCATCAAGGAAGATTACCTGCGAATCCTGCGGTATTTCAGGTTTCTCAGTGTTTATCGAAATTTGAAGCCTGACGAGGCCGGACTTGCTGCTTGTATAAGGTTGAAAAAGGGCCTGCTCGGCCTTTCCAGCGAGCGCATTGCGCAGGAAATGTTCAAGCTTTTGGCTGGACCAGGTGCTATGCCTATCGTGAAACTCATGGCCAAACACGGCGTATTGAAAAACATCATTCGGCATACGGAAGAATTCCGCACGATGTCGCGGCTTCCGCCTGACCCCATCCTTCGGGCTTTCGTGCTCGCCAAAAATCCAAACAGCTTGCAGGAGATTTGGCGTTTGTCGAATGAGCAGGCAAGGCGCATTGAAAATTTGCTGGAATGTGGCATGCCATCAGCAAAGCTCCGCGAAAACGAGCAACGCCGAATTCTCTATGAAATAGGGGGGCAGGCCTGGCGTGACAGCGTTCATGTGGCATGGGCCAGGTCACACGCTTTGCCCACGGATCGCGTCTGGAAGCGCATGCTGTCTCTTCCTTCGCGCTGGCCCATTCCGAATTTTCCGGTTTCCGGCCATGACCTGATCGCACTTGGCCAAACGCCTGGCCCGGAGATGGGAGGGGAACTCAAGCGCCTTGAAGAGCGCTGGATTGCCGCGGATTTCAAGCCTTCAAAACAGGATCTTCTGGAAAGCCTCAATGGAAACTGACATGACTGATATCATCGTAATGAAAACGACGGGAAAAGGCGCTCCGAAAGTCGATTTGGGCACGGCCGGCCCCGAGACCCTTATCAAGGGAAAATACAAAACCAAGACTTGGAACCATGATGTCGGCGAAGATGGCCGGTTGTTCACCGGCATCTGGGAATGCACGCCGGGCACGGTTCTCTGCAATTATGTGGAATGGGAGTTTTGCCACCTGATTGAGGGCAAGGTTGTCCTGGTGAGTGAAACAGGAAAGAAATGGACGTTGAAAAAGGGCGATGGCTTCATCATTCCCGCAGGTTTCAAAGGAACATGGGAAACCGTTGAAAAGGTGCGCAAACACTATGTCATCCTCATGCCGCCTCCGAAAAAATGAGCAAGGGCCCCATTCTCATAACCGGTTCTGCCAAGCGTATTGGCCGCCAACTGGCACTCGAACTTGCAGGCATCGGGCATGATATTGCGGTGCATTGCAATCATTCCATTTTTGAAGCGCGCGAAGTCGCCAAGCTTATCGGCGACATGGGGCGGCGCTGCGTCATTGTGCAGGGCGATTTATTCCTTGCTGACACGCCGGAAAGGCTGATTGCAGAGGCTGCCGATGGTTTGGGTGGATTGTCCGGCCTTATCAACAATGCCTCGATTTTTGAGCCTGATGAGGTGGGAGCCATTACCACGCAAAGCTGGGCCCGGCACCAGGATACCAATTTGCGGGCGCCGGTGATGCTCGCCCAAGCCTTTGCCAAGCAACTTGCGGAAGGCGCTCACGGCAACATCATCAACATCATTGACCAGCGCGTGTGGAAGCTCAACCCCAAGTTCTTCTCCTACACGGCCTCAAAATCCGCGTTGTGGACGGTTACGCGCACACTGGCACAAGCCCTGGCCCCACGCATCAGGGTGAATGCCATTGGGCCCGGTCCAGCCCTTCCCAACATCCGCATGGATGAGGAGGAATTCGCCAAACAGAGCCGTTTGACGCTTCTGGGGCGCGGCACGTCGCCAGCGGAAATATCGGCAGCGGTTAAATTCATACTCTCGCAACCGGCACTTACGGGCCAAATGATTGTGCTGGATGGCGGACAGCATCTGGTTTGGCAGACGCCGGATATTACGGAGGTGAACGAATGAGTAAAACTAGCCAAGCCCTGGCAAGCGCCAAAGCGGGGCTGCGCCACGTTTTCGTGCGCGACCTTGAAGTCATGGCTACCCTTGGCATTTACGAGGTGGAGAAACTGGCACCCCAGCGCATAATTGTCAGCATTGATCTTTCGGTACGTGAAGGCAGGCAAGCGGTTGCTGACGATATCAGCAATGTAGTGAGCTATGAGATTGTGGTGAAAAAGGTGGAAGCCATCATTGCGCAGGGACACGTGAATTTGGTGGAGACCCTGGCGGAGCTCTTTGCAGCGGCGTGTCTGAAGGACAAGCGGGTGGTGGCCGCACGGGTGCGCATTGAAAAGCCGGACATCATTCCAAACGCCCGCAGCGTTGGCATTGAAATTGAAAGGGTTAAATCGTGAGCCGGGCGTTCAGCATTCCGCCCATCACCAATGTGCAGCGGGACAAGCTCATGCCCTATCGGCTGGAAGGTTACACCGCCGAGAACCGCTGTGAATGGCTGCCGGTCAGTTTCAATGCGCAAACCCAGTGCGGCAGTTATTATTTCCGTCTCTTGCCCGGGGCTGTCACTGTTGCCCATGTGCACGCCGGTTATGAGGAGTTTTACGTGCTGGAAGGCGAGGCCACGGAAAGCGATGGCACACTGATCAAAGCAGGGGACTTCATCAGTTTTCCACCCAATTCCTATCATTTCACCTCTAGTGACAAAGGCTGTCTGGTTCTGGTGTTTGAGTGGCGGCCCTAGAACACCTATATTGCAGGCATGATCGACGAAACTGAAATTTTCACAGATGATCTCACAGGTCCGGAGATCATCAGGGACTTTGTCACGCGGCTTCCCGCCAAGCCCGGCGTGTACCGCATGTTTGACGGCAAAGGCGACGCTATCTACGTTGGCAAGGCGCGCAATTTAAAAAACCGCGTTTCCAACTATGCGCGGGGGCAGGGCCACAATAACCGCATCGCGCTGATGATTTCGCTCACCGTGAACATGGAATTTGTGACGACGGCGACGGAAGCAGAGGCGCTGCTGCTGGAAGCCAATCTCATCAAGAAATTGAAGCCGCGATTCAATGTGCTGCTGCGTGACGACAAGTCATTTCCCTATATCCTGATTGCCAAGGACCATGCCGTGGCCCAGCTTGCCAAGCATCGTGGTGCACATAGCCGCAAAGGCAATTATTACGGGCCGTTTGCCTCGGCCAGCGCTGTCAATAGCTCGCTTAACACGTTGCAGAAGGCATTTCTCCTAAGATCCTGTAATGACAGTGTTTATGCCAATCGCACGCGGCCTTGCCTACTTTACCAAATCAAGCGCTGCTCGGCACCGTGTGTCGGTTACATTGATTTGCCCGCCTATAATGAATTGGTACGTGAAGCCGAAGGCTTTCTGGATGGCAAAAGCCAGGCCGTGAAGCAGGAGTTGGCAGGTGCCATGGAAGCGGCATCCCAAGCCATGGATTTTGAGCAAGCCGCCCGTCTGCGTGACCGCATCCAGGCCATGAGTTTTGTCACCCAAACGCAAGGCATCAACCCGCAAACGGTGGAGGAGGCGGATGTGTTTGGCTTGGCCCAGGAAGCCGGCCAGCCCTGCATTCAGGTCTTCTTTTTCCGTTCGGGCCAGAATTGGGGAACACGCGCCTATTTCCCCCGTGCTGACAAATCCATGGAGGTGTCGGAAATCCTGGGCTCCTTCGTTGCCCAGTTTTATGATGACAAGCCCATTCCAAAGATGGTGTTGCTCTCCCATCAGGTTGACGAGCTGGAACTTCTTGGCGAAGCGCTTTCATCCCACGCAGGACGCAAGGTGGAAGTATTGGTGCCCCAACGGGGTGAAAAGCGCATGCTGGTGGAACATGCGGTCACCAATGCGCGTGAGGCCGGCGGGCGAAAACTGGCGGAGTCTTCCAGCCAGGCGAAGTTGCTCAGCGGTGTTGCTGCGGCATTTGGTTTGGCCGAAGCACCAAAGCGCATTGAAGTTTATGACAACTCTCATATTTCCGGCACCAATCCGGTCGGCGGCA
>JANMPF010000315.1:0-3311 GCA_031369725.1 Rhodobiaceae bacterium
GTCAAAGCATTTGAGAAACACTCAAAATCGCTGGCGGCGTTATGCGCAATGGGACGAGCGCCCATTGCGGCTCGACAAGTTTGCCGTGGAAGATGCCGCCAACGTCTTTTCCGCCTTCAAAAGTCCTGCCGATCCCAAGCCGGGCGTGGGCGTAAGCCACGGCAAAATCGCCAGCATGGACGGTGTGCTCGCCCATGACTTTGACATGATCGATGAATTCATTGCCCGCCACCACCTTGATCCGGATATGGTTGAAGAGGCAATGGGCATGGACTCGGCAGTTGTCGCCCGCATGCTGGTGGATATGAACGTGCCGCGGGCTCAGCTGGTGCGGCTCGCCCACGGCATGACGCCGGCGAAGTTGGCCGAGGTGGTGTCAAGGTTGAACGCCCTCGAAATTGCCTTCGCCTATTCCAAGATGCGTGCCCGCAAAACCCCGGGCAACCAGGCCCATGTCACCAATGCCAAGGACGATCCCCTGCAGCTTGCGGCAGATGCGGCAACCGCCGTGGCCTTTGGCTTTGATGAAATTGAAACCACCATGCGCGTCTCGCGCAATGCCTGGTCAAACGCGGTGGCCTGCGCTGTAGGCGGTGCGGTGGGGCGCTGGGGAACCCTGTTCCAGTGTTCAAGCGAAGAAGCCGAAGAGCTGCGCATCGGCATGGCTGGCTTTACGTCCTACGCTGAAACGGTTTCGGTCTATGGCACCGAGAAAACCTTTATCGACGGTGATGATACGCCGTGGTCAAAAGCCTTTCTTGCGGCGGCCTATGCTTCGCGCGGCATTAAAATGCGCTGCACGTCCGGTGCGGGTTCAGAATTGCTCATGGGATTTCATGAATCGAAATCCTTGCTCTACCTTGAAGCGCGTTGCCTCTGCCTGCAGCGCGGCATGGGCGCACAAGGCACCCAGAACGGCGGCATTGATGGCGCACCGCTCACCGCCACGGTTCCTGGTGGTGTGCGTGAATTGATGGCAGAGAACCTGATTGCGGTGTGGCTCGACTTGGAATGTGCCTCCGGCAATGATGCGCGCTCAACCGAATCTGAAATTCGCGTGGGCGCCAAGATATTGCCCTTTCTCATTGCCGGCTCCGATTTGATCTGTTCCGGTTTCGGCTCCATTTTGGCTTACGACAATTCTTTCAACGCGTCCCTGTTCAATGGCGAGGAAATGGAAGACTTCCTCGTTCTGCAGCGCGACTTTGAAGCCGATGGCGGATTGACGCCGTTGCCCGAGTCCCGCGCCATTGATTTGCGCACCCGCGCGGTGGATGCCATTTCCGCGGTGTTTGAGGAGTTGGCGCTGGCCACGCCGACAGCCGACATGAAACAGAGCGTCATTGTGGCCTCCGGTTCCGATGAAACCCGCAGCTACATGCCGCGCGAGGTGGCAGGCATAAGTGAGGCGATCAAAGAACGTGAAATTTCGGTGATTGATGTCATCAAGGCTCTGGCCAAACGTGGCTTCCCTGAAGAAGCGGAAAATCTTCTGGCGGTTGTTAAACTCCGTGTGTCGGGCGACTATTTGCAAACCTCAGCCATGGTGAGGAACGGCAAGGTGGTGAGTGCCGTCAATGATCCCAATGACTATCAGGGGCCGGGCAGCGGCTACCGCGTCTCTGAAAGCCGCCGCCTGGAACTCAACTCCATTCGCGATGTTCTGGATCAAAAGGAAGTGCTGCGTTCCGAAGCCTTGCATGAAAAGGACGAAGCCAAACGCATTCAATACCGTGTCACGGGAGCAGCCTCGCAGGGCACCGATGCCAAGGAAGTTGTGATCGGCATTAGTCCGGCTTTCGGATTGAACCTGTTTCAAACCACTGCCGGCCATCGTTTATCCGCAGTACTGAAAAACCTGATGGACGCAATTGAAAAGCGAGGCCTCAAGCCCCGCGTGGTGCGCTTCAGGCACACGGCGGATACATCATTCCTGGGGTTGTCTGCCGCGAAACTTTCAGGCTCCGGCATTGGCATTGGCATTCAGGCCAAGGGAACTGCGGTCATTCACAGCAAGGATCGTCTGCCGCACAACAACCTTGAACTCTTCTCCAATGCGCCCATTACCAAGCTCGAGCACTACAAGGGCTTTGGTGCCAATGCGGCTGCCTATGCACTCGGCGAAATGCCCCAGCCCGTGGTGGTGTCAACCCGCGGTGAAGCCATGGGTGCGCGTTATCATGCACGGGTAGCCTTGATCTACGCCATTGAAACCGGATTGACGCGCGAAGGTGCAACGCCCGAAAATATCGAAGTTCGTTTTATGGGTGAAAAACCATGACCGATAAACTCACCATTGCCGATTATCCCCTGGCCGAAACCCGCAGTGGCGACATTCGCGGCCAGCGTGGCAAGTCCCTGGATGAGGTGACACTCGCTGCCGTAATCTCCGGTGACATCACGATGGAAGACCTGCGTATCACGCCGCAGGCGCTGGCTGATCAGGCCGAAATTTCCCGCGCCGCAAACCGCCCAACCCTTGCCCTGAATTTCGAACGCGCCGCCGAACTTGTTGGTGTGCCGCAGGATTTCATCATGAGCGCATATGAACTGCTGCGCCCCGGCCGCGCCACATCAAAACAGGTGTTGCTCGATGTGGCCGTGACCTTCCGCCAAACCTATAACGCCGAGCGTATGGCAAAATTCATTGAAGAGGCTGCCGACGTTTACGAGCGTCGCGGGCTGTTTGTGCACAGGTTTTAGGGAAAGGGCACGCGCTTCCCCAAAACCGTCATTCCGGCGAAAGCCGGAATCTTTTTCAATTTGCGTGAGATTCTGGCTTTCGCCGGAATGATGGATTGAAGAAGGAAAATTTCATGTCGTGGAAAACTGATTATCGGTCAATCTATTATCAGGGTGCCCCCGAACCTGCAGACTTGGTCTTGTCGCCTCAGGAAACCGCACTCTTGATCATCGACGTGCAGAACACCTACCTGGAACGGCCCGACCGGGCCTCGCTATCCGCAGCCGAACAGGAAAAATACGATGCCTGGACACCCTTTCACCAGCGCATGCACAATCAGGTTGTTCCGCGCACCGCTGAGCTTCTAAAACTTGCCCGCGCCTCCGGCATTGAATGCATCTTCGCCCGCATCGCCTCCCACACAACCGATGGCCGCGACCGTTCGCTATCCCAGAAAATGCCGGGCTGGAACAACCTCCTGCTGCCCAAGAACGAAATGCCGTCACAACTGGTGGAAAAACTGGCACCCTTTGGCGATGAAATTGTTGTCACCAAAACAACTGACTCCGCCCTCACCGGCACCAATTTGCGCCTTATCCTGCACAACCTCGGCATAAAAAACGTCGTC
>JANMPF010000334.1:0-7708 GCA_031369725.1 Rhodobiaceae bacterium
GGCACCTTACCAGCGGGCCCACATCGGTGGCACCAAGGGCCGCATTGAAATTGAAATTCCGTTTAACGCCCCACCCAGCCGGCCAAACCGCTATTTCGTGCAAGGCATGCAGATGAATGAAGGCCAGTGGTTTGACTTGCCGGTGACCGATCAATACCAGCTGCAGGCGGAAGCCTTTGGCCGCGTCATCCGCAAAAAGGAAAAACCCAAATGGGGAGTGGAAGATGCCATTCAAAACATGAAAATCATCGATGCGTTTTTCCGCTCAGAGAAAAGCGGACGGTGGGAGAAGCCCTAACCCCACAACCGTGCAGCACCGCGCACGCCACTTTTTTCGCCATGCGCAGCGCGTACAACTTTGGCTTTCGCTGTGCCTGAAAAGCTGTAGCGGGAAATCAGTGGCGGTAGTTCTTCGACAAGTTCGGGCAACGCACTCAACCCACCGCCAATGACAAAGACATCTGGATCGACAACACACGCAATGTTTGCGGCAACGCGGGCAAAGCGGTCCTGAAGCCGGTGCAGCGAGGCAATCGCATTCACGTCACCGAGGCGGGCGCGGGCCACAATTTCCTTGCCTGTCACAGCTTCTCCGGTCACTTTCAAATGGTCACGCTGCAGGCCGGTGCCCGACACATATTGTTCAGCACAGCCAGGCTTGCCACAAAAGCAGGGCAGCAATGGCCATTCACTTTCATTGGGCCAAGGTAATGCCGTGTGGCCAAATTCTCCGGCTTCACCATTGGCACCCACAACCAATTTGCCATTGAATACAACGCCGCCGCCCAAGGCTGTGCCCACAGTAAAGAACGCAACAACCGGATAGCCTTTCCCCGCCCCATCAATGGCTTCCGAAAGTGCAAAACAATTGGCGTCATTTTCCATTTTCACCGGGCGACCGATGGCTGCTTGCAAATCTTTTTGAAAGGGCTTGCCATTGCAAAAGGTAATATTGGCATTGCGCCACAGGCCGGTTTGGCGTGAGGCAGAACCAGGTGCGCCAATGCCAACGGTTCCCTCACCAGCGTTTTTTACGAGATCGGCAATGGCTGAAACCACTTCATCATAAGACTTGGGGGTACTCACGCGTTTTTCAAAAATTGTATCGCCTGAAGGAGAATATGAAACCGCATCAATTTTAGTGCCGCCCAGGTCTATGCCGATACGGTTGGTCATGGGCGGTTGTAAACATCGTCATAGCGGATGATGTCATCCTCACCCAAATAATCACCAAATTGCACTTCAATGATCTCCACCATGCCGTCATGGTTGTTTTCCAGCCGATGCTTGTCACCTTGGGGAATATCGATGGATTGTGAGCGGGTAAAATCCTGCACTTTTTCACCAACGGTGACAGTGGCAATGCCCGACACCACGGTCCAGTGCTCACCCCTGTGCTTGTGGCTTTGCAGTGAAAGCCTGCCGCCGGGATTTACGGCAATACGCTTTACCTTGAAGCCCAAGCCCTCGTCCAAAACGTAAAATGACCCCCAGGGGCGTGTCTCACTATACATATGCCGTTCCTTGTGATTTGCGTAAATGCTTGAGTTAATGCTCTTAAGTATTTGTTGTTGCTGGTAATTGGTGGAGTGTTGGGTAACACCGTTAAGTCTTGCGGAGCGACTTCCTTTGCAGCCCATATAAACAGATGAGTTTGCGTTTTGTCCACTCAGCAATTGACGGGAGCGATTGGCCTCGATATAAGCCCCCATCTCAATTGACTAGGGACGGATGGTTATTGGCGAAAAGCCAGCGCAATTCCAGTGTTTTAGTCGCTTTGAACCGTTTTAGCGATCAGGAAAATTAAATGGCCAATACGAAGTCGGCAAAGAAAGCAACGCGCGTTTCAACCCGCCGTGCAACCGTCAACAAAAACCGCGTCAGCCGGGTTCGCAGCTCGCTGCGCAAAGTTGAAGAAGCGATCAGCTCGGGAAACCAGGAAGCTGCAATTTTGGCGATGAAAGCGGCGGAACCGCAGCTTATGCGCGGTGCACAAAAGGGTGTTTTTCACAAGAATACGGCGGCGCGCAAAGTTTCGCGCCTGACATTGCGGATTCGCGCCCTCAAGGCGTGATATTTATCCACATAAGCTTTTGAAAACGCGCCGAGAAACTCTCCGGCGCGTTTTTCTTTGTCCGCGAACGGACGGTATTTGACAAATTTAGTTGTTGTTTTTCAGCGTCTTGCATCACTGTCTGAATATATAGGACAAATAAGCAGGTGAACACCAGCATTGGCGACTTGGGTTTTTTATTTCTGCTGTGCCGGATTTTTTTCCAAGGCGCTTTTGGCGTGCCCTGATTCACAAAGTCACATCATAGAGTTAGCCAATCCTGGCAAAAAATGCCCGAAACTCCCGGCACTGCAAGCTCGCTCCGTGTACGGAACAACGTTGGAATCAGCTTGCAGTGTGTCTTGCTGCTTTTGTAGGTTCGCCCCAACGGCTGCAAACGATCCTGGATTAGCAGCCATTAAAATACAAAACGTGGTGTTGGGATGCATGGCAGCATTTTAATACAGGGGCTTTAAGTGGGCGGTTTGCGGCGGTAGTTTTTTCAAGGTTGTAAGTTGACGGCGTGGGAAATTTCAAGTTGTTCTTTTGGTAAAGAACGATGGCGGTTTTCCTGCGCTTTTTGGCCCGAATAAATGACGACGGTTTTTGGGGATGCTGGAACCGAACAGCGGAGGTGTCATTGAACTGCAACAATGAAACTTCACGCCACAAGAAGGCGAAAACGATTGACATGACTGAACTTGCACTTGACCTAAAACAAAAATGGCAGCGGGTTTCACAACGGCTGCGGGCCGAATTGGGTGATGATCTTTTCACCAGCTGGTTTGGCCGCATGGATGCGGAAGACCACAGCAATCTCAGGCTCATCGTATCGGTTCCCACACGCTTTCTCAAAAGCTGGATTGAGAACCATTATGTGGCCAAGCTGCAGAAAATAGCTGAAGTTGAATTTGGCCAACTGGATTCAATCATGGTGCGGGTGCGCGGTCAGGTTGTTGCACCGCGTGCGGCTGAAGTGGCGACACGGCTGGTTGAAAGCCAACGGGGCAGCCTTGAGGAGGCCCGCGCCAGCGTCAATGCGGCGGCCAATTTCCTCAGCCAGGGCGAGCGCAACACGCAGCTTGATTCAACGCAAACCTTTGACAGTTTCGTGCTGGGTACCTCAAACCAGCTGGCCCATGCGGCTGCCTGCCGGGTGACAGACGCTGCACACGGGGCGCCCATTACATTCAACCCGCTGTTCATTCATTCGGCAGCGGGCCTTGGCAAAACCCATTTGCTCAATGCCATGGCGCACCGCATCCGTGACAAGCACCCGGAACGCAAGGTGCTGTTCCTCACTGCTGAGCGTTTCATGTACAGTTTCATCCAGGCGCTGCGCCAGCGCGACACGCTGTCCTTCAAGGACCAGTTCCAATCGGTTGACGTGTTGCTGATTGATGATTTCCAGTTCCTGCAGGGTAAAACCATGCAGCAGGAATTCTGCCACACGTTCAATTCGCTGGTGGATTCAAGGCGCCAGGTGATCGTGGCGGCAGATGTGCCGCCGTCGCAGCTTGATACCATTGACCAGCGCATGCGTTCGCGCCTCATGGGTGGCCTGGTTATTGACATTGAATTGCCGGATCTTGAGCTCCGGCGCAAAATTGTGCTCGGCCGCTATATCTCGATGAACAACAGGGATCATTCAATCATGATTCCCGATGAGGTGCTGGAATTTGTGGCCAACCGGATTACCGGCGGCGGCCGCGAGCTTGAAGGGGCGCTCAACCGGGTGGTGGCCTACCAGCAGTTCAACAAGGCACCCATCACGCTTGACCTTGCCGCCATGGTCTTGCGTGACATGTCGGCCAACCCCGACCAATGCCGCATCAAGATTGATGACATCCTGAAAATCGTGGGCCGCCATTTCAATGTGGCGCGCACCGACTTGCTGTCGCCGCGGCGGGCGCGCTCCATTGTGGTGCCGCGCCAGGTTGGCATGTATCTGGCCAAGAAAATGACGTCGCGATCGCTGCCTGAAATTGGCCGCAGGTTTGGCGGGCGCGACCATTCCACCGTGCTTCACGCGGTGCGCAAGATCGATGACCAGATCAAGACGGATGACCGTTTGGCCAAGGAAGTTGCCCTGTTGATAAGGTTGGTCGAACAGCAATAATTCCTGCTGAACACCTTGATCGCCACCGTCTTTCGGGCCATTGTTTGCGGCCCGTTCCGGGGCGGGCAGTTTAAGACAGGGATTATCTGGTTATGCGTGTAACGATTGAACGGACCGCGTTTCTGAAAGCGCTCAATCATGTGCAAAGCGTTGTCGAACGCCGCAACACCATTCCCATATTGTCCAACGTGCTCATTCAGGCAGCGGGTGGCAACCTGCGGCTCACGGCCACCGACCTCGACATTGAAATCATTGAAACCGTGGTTGCCGAAGTGGGCCGCGAGGGGGCGGCCACGGTTCCTGCCCACATGCTTTATGACATCGTGCGCAAGCTTCCCGAGGGTGCGCAACTTGAACTTGAACAGGGGCCGGATTCAACGCGGGTTTCAATTTTTGCCGGCAAGTCGCGGTTTTCGCTGCAGGCCCTGCCACCGGAAGATTTTCCGGATCTTGCCAGCGGTGATCTTGCCAACACATTTTCGATTTCAGCAGAAGATCTCAAGGGCCTCATCGAGAAAACCCGGTTTGCCATTTCAACCGAAGAGACGCGCTACTATCTGAACGGCATTTACTTGCATGAGGTGAAGGCTGGCGAGCTGTTGCGTGCCGTGGCCACTGATGGGCACCGCCTGGCGCAGGCGCAAATTCCGTTGCCTGAAGGGGCTACAGGCATGCCCGGCATCATCATTCCGCGCAAGACCGTGCTGGATGTGGTGAAGCTGATTGAAGGTGAAGATGGCGGAGTGGAAGTTTCGCTGTCGTCTTCAAAAATCCGCTTCTCGGTTGGCAACCTGGTGCTTACCTCCAAACTCATTGACGGCACCTTCCCGGATTATGAGAGGGTGATCCCCCGCCACAATGACAAGGTTCTGGATGTGGATGCCAAGACATTTTCATCGGCTGTCGACCGGGTGTCGACCATCTCGATGGAAAAGGGGCGGGCGGTCAAGCTCAATATCTCGGCTGGCAAACTGACACTTACCGTCAACAATCCCGATTCCGGTTCGGCGGAAGAGGAAATGCTGGTGGATTACAACCACGACCCCATCGATATCGGTTTCAACGCGCGTTATCTGCTTGATGTGGCAGCCCAGGTGAAGTCGGACAATATCCATTTTCACCTGGCTGATGCGGGCTCTCCCACGATTGTGCGCGACCCCGGCGACGCGCAAGCCCTCTATGTTTTGATGCCGATGCGGGTGTAATCTTGCGGGCGTTGTGACTCACTCATCTGGCCTTGCATTAACCCGTCTTACCCTGACGAATTTCCGCAATTATTCCGGCCTCCGGCTGGATGTTTCGGCTCGCCTTATCGCCCTTTCGGGTCCCAACGGGGCGGGCAAAACCAACTTGCTGGAGGCCATTTCGCTGCTGTCTCCCGGGCGGGGACTGCGGGCGGCGAATTTCGATGAACTTGCCTCACTTCATGCCACGCATTCCTGGGCCATTGCGGCAGAAGTTGCCACACCCCTGCACGACGTAAAATTGGGAACGGGATGGAGCATGGCAGCAGGAGAAGCCGATGGAGGTACCGGGGCCCGCGTGGTGTTGATTGACGGGCACCTGCAGAAGAGCTCCGGAGCCTTGGGTGAGCATATGCGCATGCTGTGGCTCACCCCTGCCATGGACAGGCTTTTTGCAGGCCCTGCCGGTGATCGCAGGCGGTTTATGGACAGGCTGGTGGCAACCTTCGATCCCGAACACACCGCACGGGTTGGGGTGTTTGAAAAGGTCATGCGCGAGCGCAACCTGCTGCTGCAGGAACCGCGCGCTGATCAGGTGTGGCTGGGAAGCCTTGAGGCGCACATGGCGGAGGCTGCCATTGCCATTGCAGCAGCACGGCTTGGCGCCATTGAGGCGCTGCAAAAGCACATTCAGGGCCAGCCGAAGAATACCGCATTCCCGCACAGCGTCATTGCCATTGCAGGCGAAATTGAAGCCATGGTTGCGGCAATGCCGGCGGTGCGTGCCGAGGATGAATACCGTAAGCTGCTGGCTGATTCGCGAAAGGCCGACAGGCTTGCGGGTCGAACCCTTAGAGGAACCCACAGAAGTGATCTCAACGTCATTCACGGCCCTAAAAACATCGACGCCGCGCAGTGTTCCACGGGTGAGCAAAAAGCCTTGTTGATAGGCCTCATTTTAGCGCAGGGCCATGCAGTTAAAACTGTGTCAGGCGTTGCACCTGTGCTATTGTTGGATGAGGTTGCAGCCCACCTGGACAAGGCCCGCCGCGAGGGGCTTTTTCAGGCCCTGGATGCACTGGGAAGCCAAGCCTGGATGACCGGAACGGACGACCATTTATTTACCGGCTTGAGCTCCGGTGCCCAATGCTTTCATGTGGAAGCGGGTAAGATTGCAGAGATGAGAAACGCCTGATGCCGAGCCAAAATACCGCACCTGCCACCCCGCTTTATGACGCAGATTCCATCAAGGTACTGAAAGGCCTTGATGCGGTCAGGAAACGCCCGGGCATGTATATCGGTGACACCGATGATGGCTCAGGCCTGCATCACATGGTGTATGAAGTGGTGGATAACGCCATCGACGAAGCGCTTGCAGGCCACGCTGACCGGGTGACGGTAACGCTTAATGCCGATGGCTCGTGCACGGTGACCGACAATGGCCGCGGCATTCCAACCGACATTCACAAATCCGAAGGCGTGTCTGCCGCAGAAGTGATCATGACGCAGCTCCATGCGGGCGGCAAGTTCGACCAGAATTCCTACAAGGTGTCGGGCGGGTTGCACGGGGTTGGCGTGTCGGTGGTGAACGCACTGTCGATCTGGCTCAAGCTCACGATCTACCGCGAAAACAAAATCCACCGCATTGATTTCAGCAATGGCGATGCGGATGGTCCGTTGCAAACACTGGGCTCGGCTGACGGCAAGCAGGGGACGGAAGTTTCCTTCCTGCCAAGCCCTGCCACTTTCACCAAGACCGAGTTTGATTTCGCAACCATTGAGCACCGGCTGCGTGAACTTGCCTTTCTCAATTCGGGGGTGCGCATATTGTTGAGCGACCATCGCGGGGTTGAGCCCAAGGATGTGGAGCTGTTTTACGAAGGCGGCATTCAGGCTTTCGTGCGCTATCTCGACCGCACCAAGCAACCTGCCCTCAAAGACCCCATCACCATTTTCGGCGAGAAGGATGGCTTGTCGGTTGAGTGTTCGCTGTGGTGGAACGACAGCTACCATGAAAATGTGCTGTGCTTTACCAACAACATTCCCCAACGCGACGGCGGCACGCACCTTGCAGGCTTTCGCGGGGCGCTAACCCGGGTGGTCAACACTTACGCGGCTTCCTCCGGCATTGCCAAAAAAGAAAAGGTTGTCATTACCGGTGACGATGCGCGCGAAGGTTTGACGTGTGTGCTTTCGGTGAAAGTTCCAGACCCCAAATTTTCATCGCAAACCAAGGACAAGCTGGTGTCCTCGGAAGTGCGGCCGGTGGTTGAAGGTCTCGTCAATGAACAATTGAGTGCGTGGTTTGAGGAACATCCTGCTGACGCCAAGATCATTGTGAACAAGGTGGCG
>JANMPF010000361.1:0-4360 GCA_031369725.1 Rhodobiaceae bacterium
TGAAACCGCCAAAGAAACGGCACCAGGTGATTGGCGCGGTGCCACCAATAGATCCACACATCCAGCAAAAGCAGATCAACAACAAGTCCCGCCCCGCCGCTCCACCCTTCAGGCCGCCACTGCAGCGCCCATTGCGCAGCAAAAGCCGACACCGGAACCACAACGAGTGGTGACAATATAGCGTTGGGAACCGCCAGCAGAAAATTTTTGATAACGCGATTGAAACCTGTAACCTGTGCAAACGGAAACACCCGCCCCAACACCAGAAATGCGGCCACAAACCCAAATACGATGGTTGCCTTGTTCATTAGTCCTGTTCCGCGCTCAAAGTCTTGTCGATGGAAACGCCGCGAAGGCGCGGGCTGTGTTACCCATTTTCTGAAATTTTTAATTTGTTATCAATCACTTCCACCAACTATCTCAGATTTGCGATGAGGGTTTCAAGAGTCGGTCGGGGTGATACGGCTCTATCAGAGCATCGCGCCTGCCATCAAGAATTTCGCCCGTTGTGAAGAGGCCAATTGCAGGTGCCAGCGTTACTCCTGAGTGCATCACGGCAACATACAGCCCCTCCATATTTTTTGGGCGTCCAATCACTGGAAAACCATCGGCAGGTGTTGGCCTGTAACCCAGTGTGTGGAAATCCAGACCCACCTTTTCCGTGCCTGCGACCATATCCTGCACTTTGCGATAAAGATCGCTGGCGGCCAGCGCAACATCGTCAAGCATGACACTTCCGGAAAAATCCGAACCCGCCACAAGCCGTCCCGCGCTGGTTTGCCTGACATGCAATTCCGGCGTCATCACCAATCCATGCAAAACCTCACTGGTGGGTTTTGAATGAACCAGCAATCCGGGCGGGGCGGTCAAATCCATGGAAATTCCGATGCTCGCAAGCAAAGCGGCAGCCCCTGCCCCGGCAGCGACGACAACGTCATCCGCGTGCAGCACTCCATCATTGATGAAAACCCCCACAACACGGCCATTTTTCTCTTCCAGCCACCCAACAGGCGAGTTGCGCAGGAAAGTGGCACCCAAGGCTTGCGCACCGTTAAGCAAGGCCAATGCGGTTGGCAATGGTTCAACCTTGCCTTCTTCAGCCACATGCAGGGCAAAGTCCGGTGGCTGTTTGATGTTGGGCTCAATACGCAACACCTCTGCGCGGTTCACGCGGCGAATGCCGTAACCCCAGGCGCCATGTTCCTTGGCATAGTCCTCAAGTTTTTCCGCTGGCAGATCCCACAATAAACCACCACACCAATCCACCTGCAACCCCGGCACTTCCCGGTCAACGCGCCGCCACTCCAGCATGGCGCGCTCACGCAAGCGGAAATATGCTTCCGGATTCCCCCAGCTTGCATTGATCCATGCCCATGAGTTGCGCGTGGCGACACCGCCACCTTCGCCTGCATCAATAACAGTTACGTTCGCCCCCGCCTTGGCGAGATGCCACGCGATCGAGGCCCCGATAATGCCGGAACCTACAACAATGATCTTTCTGTTCAAAGCCACGCCTTCCTGCTAACACAATTGTGCTCAAATTAACGATAGAAATGACACTCCAACAGCGGTAACCGCATTTTTATGTCTCTGCAGTTTAAACCTATGCAAATCCCAAAATGAATGATGCACCCATTTCCAACTCCGTGGATAGATCAGCAAAGACATGGGCACAACGCTTCCGGAAGGCGCGCCGCAAATTCATCAAAAACACTGGCAGGTCCCTGTTCCGAACTCTCGGAAGTTTTCTCGGCCGTCAATCACTGGTAGGCGACACGCCTATAATTGACTCCGAACATTTTCAGTTTCTCAACACCTTTACGCGAAATTGGGAGGATATTCGCGCCGAAACCCTGGAAATACTGAAACATCGGGAAGCAATTCCGGCTTTTCAGGACGTCTCACCCGATCAATACAGGATTGCCAAAGGCACTAACTGGCGCACTTTCATTCTGTTTGGATTTGGAAAAAAACTGGAAAAGAACTGCCAAAAAGCCCCCATTACTACGCGACTTTTGGAAAGCGTTCCAAACTTGCAAACCGCCTGGTTTTCAATTCTGAGCCCCGGCTACCATATTCCCGCCCATCGCGGCGTGACCAAGGGCATTTTGCGCGCGCATTTGGGTTTAATCATCCCCAAGGATGCGGAGAAATGCCGCTTGCGGGTTGGCGATACCATTAATGTCTGGCACCCCGGAAAAATTTTCGTATTTGACGATACCTATGAACATGAAGTGTGGAACGACACCGAGGAAGAACGCGTCATTCTGCTGTTTGATTTCGATCGCCCCATGCGGATTTGGGGCCGTGTCCTGAATAATGTTTTCGTTCGCCTCATGAAGTTGACGGCTTTCTACCAGGAACCAGAGAAAAACATGATGGCCTTTGAAGACCGTTTTGAGGCTGCAACGCGCCGCGCCAACGAAAACCTCGAGAAACTTTCCCACGAGGATTAGGCAGCCTTGTTGTCATCGGTTACCTGCATCGCAGATTATTGACTTTATTTCACCACACGGCAGTGTGACTATTGTCAGGCTTGCAATGTCAGTTCGTTGCATTCATATTATCGGAATTGTGATGCATCGCTTGGGCAAACAGTTGGTTGTTCTATTGCTTGCCGTCTTTGTAACGGCAGGGATGGGCTTGTCTGTCGTTCAAGCCAGCAACATGAGCATCAAGATGATGGACATGACCTCCAGCATGGCCAACTCCGGCGGTGGCAACTGTAATGATTGCGGCGGTCCCGGCGATTCCAGCGGCATGGCCGCTTGTTCAGCGCCTGGATGTGTAGCACCGCTTGCAGCCCCCGTTGCATCGGTGGAAATCCTGGTTATGGCTTCTGCGGCGGTCTATCATTTGCGCCTGGAAGTCGCCTTGCTTGGCATGGGTTCCAGTCCCGACCCTTACCCTCCACGAACCAGCCACATCGGTTGATGCTTCTTCTGCCACGCTATGTGGCAGGACGGGCGGATCGACGCATGTGCGCGCCTGTTTTCAATTGGAAATTATGGCCCCCTGCGTCTTCACAGCCAATGTGGCAGCGGAAGGTTTAAGACGTGAATTCCAGACTTACCAACACTGTGTCCCGCCGGACATTCCTGCAATGTGGCGCAAGTCTCGCCTTGACGACCATTGTGGAACCCCGAATTGCTCAGGCCAGTGGCCCGGCTGAATATCGCCTGCGGGCCGCGCCCGCTGCGGTTCATTTGGCTGGCGACAAAGACGTTATGACCGATGTGCTGGCTTACAATGGCTCTGTACCGGGACCGGCCTTGCGCCTCAAGCAGGGTAAACCTGTGCGTATGATCATTGAAAATGGACTGCAGCAGGATACCACGGTTCATTGGCACGGTATTCGAGTGCCCAACACCATGGACGGCGTGCCGGGCCTGACCCAGCCGCCAATCAAAGCAGGCGAGAGCTTCATTTACGAGTTCACACCGCCGGACGCCGGAACTTTCTGGTATCACCCCCACGCCAACAGCCTGCAGCAGATCGGACGTGGCCTTGCGGGTGTCTTGATCGTCGAGGAACCTGCGCCGGTTAACGTTGACCGTGACCTGTTGTGGGTGCTTCAGGACTGGCGGCTCACCAAGGAAGGTCAAATTGCCCAAGGCTTCGGCAGCATGATGGATGCTGTCATGTCGGGCCGCGTCGGCAACATTGTTACCATAAATGGCGCTGTGCCCATGAACCTGCCGGTCAAAGCCGGGGAGCGCGTCAGGCTGCGCCTCGCCAATGCGGCACTCGCCCGCATGATGGCCCTTCGCATTGAAGGGCACCGCCCGGTGATCGTGGCCATCGACGGGCAGCCCTGCGATCCGCATGAACCGGAAGGTGGCCGCCTCGTTCTGGCTCCCGCCATGCGCCTTGACGTCATGCTCGACATGCAGGGCGAACCCAGTAAACGCTACGAGGTGATTGACGATTTCTACGACGGCCTTGCTTTTACTCTGACAAGTCTTGTGTATGACGCAGGGCCGCCGCTGCGGACCCACCCCTTGGACGCGCCGTTGCCGCTGCCACGCAACCCCTTGCCTGAATCGGATATCGCCAACGCTGTACGTCAAGTGATCGTGCTGCACGGCGGCATGATGGGCAGCGGCAAGTTGCAAGGCTTGGGCGGCATGATGGGCATGGCCACCCCCGGCATGAATGGCGGTGCCGTTTGGGCGATCAATGGCATGTTCATGATGGGTGATGGTCAGGCAGCCATGCCCGCGCTGTTTACCCTAAAGCGTGGCCAAGCCTGTGTGCTCACGATGCGCAACGAAACGGCTTGGTGGCATCCCATGCATATTCACGGCTTTAGTCCACTGGTTCTCACGCTCAATGGAATGCCCGTGCCACACCGACAAAG
>JANMPF010000364.1:0-2237 GCA_031369725.1 Rhodobiaceae bacterium
GCCGCATTGCCCATCGTCGGTGTGGCCCCCATCCTTGTCATGTGGTTTGGCTTCGACTGGCAATCCAAAGCCGCCATGGTGGTGGTCATGACATTCTTCCCCATGCTGGTGAACGCTGTTGCAGGTCTGCAGGCTTCTGGCCACCTTGAGCGCGACCTCATGCGGAGCTACGGTGCAAACTGGTTTCAGACCCTGCTAAAGCTGCGACTTCCCGCCAGCATGCCTTTCATTTTTAACGCGCTCAAGATCAACTCGACATTGGCGCTGATTGGCGCAATTGTTGCAGAATTTTTCGGAACCCCGATAGTGGGCATGGGCTTTCGCATTTCAACGGAAGTGGGCCGCATGGGGCTGGATATGGTTTGGGCCGAAATTGCCGTGGCAGCACTGGTGGGTTCGGCATTTTACGGGTTGCTTGTCGCGGTTGAGCGAATGGTGACTTTTTGGCATCCGTCCTATCGCAAATAGGGCGGGGGAATTTTAACAAGGAGGAAGAACACGATGAAGAAATATCTGTTGGCCGCAGCGGCTGTTGGCGCATTGCTGGCAAGTTCAACCGGTGCCTTTGCTGAAGCTGTAAAGCTTCAGTTGAAGTGGGTAACGCAAGCCCAATTTGCCGGCTACTACGTGGCCCTGTCCAAGGGCTACTACAAAGACGCAGGCCTTGACGTTACCATCATGCCGGGCGGCCCCGACATCAACCCCGAGCAGGTGCTTGCCGGGGGCGGCGCTGACGTGGTGATAGACTGGATGCCATCGGCCCTCGCCACCCGCGAAAAGGGCTCGAAAGTCGTCAACATTGCCCAGCCTTTCAAGAAATCCGGCATGATGCTCACCTGCCGCAAGGATTCAGGCATCACCACACCTGCCGATTTCAAGGGCAAAACCTTGGGCGTGTGGTTCTACGGCAATGAATATCCCTTCCTCTCCTGGATGAGCCAGCTGGGTCTTGCCACCACTGGCGGTGCTGATGGTGTTACCGTGTTGAAGCAGGGCTTCAACGTGGATCCCATTCTACAAAAGCAGGCAGCCTGCATTTCAACCATGACCTATAATGAATACTATCAAATCATCGAAGCCGGCATGAAGCCCGACGAGCTCGTGGTGTTCAAATATGAAGACCAGGGCGTAGCCACCCTGGAAGACGGCCTTTATGTGTTGGAAGACAAGCTCAAGGATCCTGCCTTCGTTACCACTATGGGCAAGTTCGTGAAAGCTTCCATGAAAGGCTGGGACGATGCCCGCAAAGATCCTGCGGGTGCCGTTAAAACCGTTCTGGAAAATGATGCATCTGGTTCACAGACCGAAGCCCACCAGACAACCATGATCCAGGAGATCAACAAGCTCACCGAAGGTTCCGACGGAACACTCGATGTGGCAGCCGCCGAACGCACCGTTGAAACCCTGATGAAGGGCGGCTCCGACCCCGTCATCACCAAGAAACCGGAAGGCGCCTGGACCGACGTGGTGACCAACGCCGCCAAGATGTAAGCAATGACAACCCCCATCTCGGCCCCTCCCATTCGTGGGGTGGGGGTGGGGGTGGGGGCCTTTCCCAACTCACCTATCACCATTGAATTTCCCATCATCTGATGCTATGTAGTGAGTTCACTACATTGGAGATTGAAGATGAAACAAGTTCCTTCCACTGAGGCAAACAGGAGTTTTTCAAAAATTCTCGCGCGCGCTGCGAAGGGTGAGACTGTTGCAATAACGGTTCGCGGCAAAATCGTCGCGCGAATTGTGCCCGATCAAGATTATAATGACGCGGCATTGGCAATCAGGCGGCGTGAGCACATGGAACGGTTGCGGCGGCAGCCCGCCTTGAATCTTCCTCGCTTCACCCGTGATGACATGTACGACTGAACATGCGCTTTGCCCTCGACAGTAATATTATTCTTTATTCTGAAGGCGTGAATGACCCAGGGCGTTCGAGTCTAGCCCAAAACCTGATAGAGGCCATGGATGGTCTTCCAGTAATAATACCTCTGCAGGCTCTTGGCGAAGTTCTGAGCATTTTTACACGGAAATTGGCTTTATCGAAAGCTAGTGCTGTTCTGAAACTGCAATCATGGCAGGATGATTATCAAACGCAGGAAACCAACCGCCCAATTTTTTACGATGCCCTTGAACTTGTTTCGAAGCATGATTTTCAACTATGGGATGGTGTCATTCTTGCTGCGGCTTCATATGCAGGCGCTACATTTTTATTTTCAGAAGACATGCAAGATGGTTTC
>JANMPF010000365.1:0-2488 GCA_031369725.1 Rhodobiaceae bacterium
CCCGCATTGCCAAACGAACAGCCTTCGCCCGGTGGCAACCGGTCCACAATTGTCACGCCGTAACCCGCGCGCTGCAGGAACGCGGCGGTGCAAACGCCAACGATTCCGGCACCGATAATCGTGGCATGGGGCTGTGTCATATGGACGAGATTCTCTACGGGTGAATTTTCCTGAAGAAGCTGACACAGAATTCCTCGAAGGTCGAGATCAGCCGCGTTGGCCGCAGGTTTTTCAATGCAGCTATGGCAATAACGCCGTCCTCAACTTTTTCGACAATCGGGCGAATGGCCAGCTTTTCGCCATCATAGGCATGGTCACCGAAGGGTCGCGTGATCAACAGCGAATAGCCCAGTCCTTGCCCGACGAGTCCACGCACCAATTCAAGTGAGTGTGAAACAAAACTGATTCTGGGTTGAATTCCGTTGCTTTCCAACAGCCGCGTAAAATAAGTGCGGCTGGGAAGAACATCGAGAAGTACCAGCGGATCATCCGCCAGGTCATGCAGTGAAACCTGTTTTTTCTTCGCCAGCCGGTGACTTGCGTTCAACAGGACATAGGGTGTCAATGATGCCAGTTCGGTAATTTTCAAATCATCCGGCATATCAAGCTTGTACAGCAGCGCTAGGTCAAACCGCCCGCTGCGCAAGCCGGCAACCAGCTCGCCTTGTACTCCATCTTCCAACCGCAGCCGCGCACGCGGGTATTGTTTCTGAAAGCCTGCGATAAGCTTTGGTGCATAGACGGGTGCGATGGTCATGAAACTGCCCATGGTGAGTTCACCCTCTACCATTTCGCCCGCATTGCTGCTGTCGCGCTGAAAGTCCTTGCCATGGGCAATGAGGCTGCGCGCGTCGTTGAGAAAGCGCAAACCCTGGGGTGAAGGCGAAACCCCTTGCGCATGGTGCCGGATAAAGAGTTGCAAGCCCAACTGGTCCTCGAGTTTCTGCAATGAGGCAGAGAGCGAGGGTTGTGCCACACCGAGCTTTTGCGCAGCCCCCGCCAGCGAACCATGCTCGGCTATGGCAAGCGCATATTCCAGCTGGCGCAGGGTAAATCTCAACATAGTTTTCATCTATCTAATAGAGAAGTATTATCTAGTTTTTCTAATCTAACTTTAATGGCATGTAAAGGCTGAGAAACTTCGAACCTGGAGGCCACCATGCAAACCCAAGAAGCCACCAACAACTTCATCGCTGCCATGGGTGCTGCCGCAACCGGCGTGTCCGTGATCACCACGGAGGGCCTCGCAGGCAGGTTCGGTCTCACGGTCAGTGCAATTTCCTCCGTCTCGGCTGACCCGCCAATGCTTCTGGCTTGCGTCAACCGCAAAAGCCCTGCCGTTGCGGCAATCATGCAAAATGGCCGCTTTGCGGTGAATTTGCTGGGCTCCAACAATCAGGATGTGGCCGAGATTTTTGCCGGCCGTCCCCAATCCGGCAACCCCTATGACTTTACCCGCCATGATTGGGAGGAGGGTGAAACCGGAATGCCCGTTCTGGGCAATGCAACGGCGACCTTTGAATGTGAAATCGAATGTTCGCAGGATGCAGGCTCGCACCGCGTGTTTATCGGCCGCGTGATCACTGCCAAACGCAACACCGCCGAACCCCTGGTTTACTGCAACAGCACCTTTGGCCGCGTTGCCCAATTGTGAGGATTTGAAATGATCAGAACCGGCGAACAATACCGCAAGTCGCTTCGTGATGGCCGCGAAGTGTGGATCAATGGCGAGCGCGTAAAAGACGTAACGCGCCATCCCATGTTCAAGCCGGTGGTGGATATCCGCGCCCGTATCTATGACATGCAGCACGATGCGGCAACCCGCGATGTGATGACCTACACCGAAGCCGGCGAAACCTTCGCCATCGGCAACCGCCTGCCGCGCGAGCAGAAGGACTGGCTCGACAAGCGCGCCGCTGTTGATGCGGTGATGTATGATGTGGGTGGCGTGGTCACCCGCATGGGCGATGAAACCGTAGGCGAAATGTGGTCCCTGTGGGATGGCAAGGACATTCTCAATGAAATAGACCCGCGTTTTGCCGCCAACATTGAGCGCCACATCAAGGAATCCATCTCGCTTGATCCCTTCCACGTATCTGCCAATACCGATCCCAAGGGCGACCGTTCCAAGCCGCCCCAGGAGCAAGACCCGGATATGCTGGTGCATGTGGTCAAGGAAACCGATGCCGGCATTATCATCCGCGGCGCCAAATACGAAACTGCCGCAGCTTACGCCAACCAGGCCTTCCTGAAGCCAACCATTGCCAATTGGGGTGATGCCAAGCTTTCCGAATATGCACTGGGTTGCATCGTGAGAATGAACGCATCCGGCGTGAAGCACATCTGCCGCACCGGTTTTACCGGCCGCGCACCCGCCCGCGACTATCCGCTCTCCAACAAGTTCGATGAAGTCGACACAATCGTTATTCTCGACAATGTGCTTATCCCCTGGGAGGACGTTCTCTTCTATCAACATACCCGCGCTGCC
>JANMPF010000251.1:0-2292 GCA_031369725.1 Rhodobiaceae bacterium
TGCCTGACATTTCGCGCTTGGCCACAAGCAGGTCGATTAGCGCTTTGTGTCGCGGTGATCCGAGTGATTTTTCCAATTATGCCCCGCAGTCGTGCCCCCGGGGTCTTCAAGTAATCTGAATTTTAGATTATCTTAAAATCAGATAAACGAAAGGTGACGAAATGAGTTTGGAGAGGAACTTTATTTGGTGGGTCGCTATTGGACTCGGCATGGCTCCAGCATGGTGTACTTTGGTTTGGGTGATCTGGAACGGCACTATCCGTCCTAGTTTGATCCCGGCTTCAGAAATCCATACTACGGCCTCAAAATTGCTTGCTCGGTGGGGCGATAGTGCAGTGGAGATTGCCAGCATTGAAGAGGATAGGGCAAGTCGATACTCAGATAGCTTTGCGCAGGGACGCTGGCGGCGTGTACGGCTTTCGATTGAGCGACTGGTCGCCTCCAAAGTATGAGACAGGGAATCCCTCTCGCACAGCACCTGCTCCCAATTCGGGCGAAATCTTGTTATTGAAAACGGTTCAAAATTAAATTTTGTTAACTTGCTGCGATGCGAAGCCGCGATCTAGGTAACGGCTGTCCGGATGCGCGTTGTGCCGGATGCCGGATGGAGAACCTTCGGCTTATGAAATGGTTCTGGTGTGCATTGCTTGTACAGGAACCCAATATCAGAGGATAAAAAACATGAAGAAGTTTGTATCATTGCTCATCGCTTCAGCCGCCATGGTTGCCACGGCTTATGCTGGCGAAGTGTCAGGTGCGGTAAAGTCATTCGACGCTGCCACCAAGACCGTTACCCTTGAAGATGGCTCGGCCTATGTTCTCGCAGATGGCGTTGTTGCAGACGGCATCGTTGCCGGTGCCAAGGTAAAGGTTACCTTTGATGACACAAGCAAAGCAGCAACCGCGGTTGTTGTTGCGAAGTAATTTTCGCACCTGTCAAATTCGACGCGTCCGGTTCTGCCGGGCGCGCTTTTTTCATGTCTTGGACTGGGCGCGGATAATGGTGAGTGCAAAAATTCCGAATACGCCGGCAAACACATAATCAATGCCGCGCAGGATTTTTGGATTTGATTTGAGCGTGGTGATCAAGCGTTCGGCTGCCAGAATGAAGAGTGTTGACGGCAGCAAGCTGAAGGCCACAAAATAGAGGCCGAGGAACAGCAACTTGCCCCTGACATGTGGATCGCTGGCGTCAACAAAGCCTGGGAGGAAGGTGACAAAGAACAAGACGATCTTCGGGTTTGAGAGATTGACCATCAGGCCGTTGAGAAACGCTGCCAACACGGCGGGCCTGGCCGTTTCGCTCCTGGCAAAATCCCCACTCAGCATGGAGCCGTGGCGAATGGCCTGATAGGCAAGCCATAGCAGGTAACCAGCGCCTACAACCTTCATCGCATTGAAGGCAATGGGGCTGGCATTGATCAGCACGGATATGCCGAACGCCACCAACACGGAATGCACGCAACAGCCGAGCGAAGTACCCAGCATCGCGGCCATTCCCTCCTTGCGACCGCCGGACAGGGTTTTTGAAAGCCACAGACCCATGTCGGGCCCGGGAGTTAAAAACAATACAGCACAGGTAAGGGTGTAAACCGATAGGACGGTGAGGGAAGGGATAAAATCAAACATGGGGGGTTCTGCTTCAAGAATTGACGGGAGGGGTTTCGGACTTCTGGAGTAGGGGCGTTTCTAGTCCAAGCACCGTACGGTGTCAAGGACTAAATTCCTGAATATGCATTTTTTATTGGGACTGGATTTTTGGGCGCTCAAAGCCTACATACAGCGTCGGCGGGCTGCCTGGTTTGTGCAGGAACATTTTTTCCCAGGGCCTATAATCGATCTTTAGGGAGCTGTCCCTGGGCTGGACCGTGGTCCGGCTTAAACGGCACCCACCTACGTGAGTAGGGACCCGGGATCGTCAGTTCCCACGGCTTGGTGGCTCGCCGCTTTGGTTTGAAGGTTAATATGAGTCTTGCTGAACTAAAACGTCTGGCGCGAGCCACGGCCTCGACGAGCAGAAATGTTATCCACGAAAGCAAAAGCGTAACTGCCGGGGCCAGCTTGGCGACACGCGGGTTGCCCGTGGCCCTTGACGCAAGTCGCAATATCATTTCTGCGTTTCACTCCTTCGGAACAGAAATTTCCACGTTCGAATTATTCGACAAGCTCGTGGCTGATGGCTGGACCACGGCCTTGCCCGTCGTTGTTGCCAAGAATTCACCCTTGGTGTTTCGGCAGTGGAAGCCCGGTGAGCCTTTGGTTTTGGGCCGCTGGGATATAAAGGTGCCACCC
>JANMPF010000394.1:0-3246 GCA_031369725.1 Rhodobiaceae bacterium
AAATGCTTGAAGTTCAGTTCTTGTGGTGTTTGCCATGGGATGCTGCTCCTATTGTTAACAGGTACAGTCTTAGCAGACTAACCTGCTGGCTCTGAGGGAGCAGCCGGTCCATCCCATTAGCAGAAACTCCGGCTACTTGGAGCGATGTCTGCATTTCATGTCTTTCCGGAACTTAAGTGGACCACCCAGTTGGGAGTCCGCTTTCGCATAACGAGGCGTTATGGAATTGTGAAGATATGAGGCCTGGGTCTGTTCTGTTATTGAAGGCATGGACAATGCAGTGAAATTAATTTGTCAGAAATCGCAGTGCGCGGTCTGTGTGTATTAAGGGAATGTGTTCTTCATGAGATCTGAAACGTAGTGGCAGAAAAGATCTAAAACCAAGAAAGAAGAACAGGTCAAACGCTTTCTCGCGTATAAGTCTCAAACGGCAACACGGTAATCTGCTTTCCAGACTCTACACCTAGCTTGATTGAGCGGAGCATGCCGTTGATCGTCTCTTGGGCAAGACGTTCAAGGGGGTGGCCGAGGACCATTGTTAATGTACCATCCAAAAGTCCCGCGCGGGTGTGTTCGGTTAGGTCTAAGCCAAGTCCCATGATCTTGCCGGATTTGCCACGGGTTCGCAGTGCATTCATGGCACCAGAGACACCACCTCCGGCAATGAATAGGCCGATAAGGTCAGGATGGTCATTGATAAGGTTCTCTGTCATTTCTTCGGCTACCGCATTCGTCTCGAATGTAGCCAGAGGCTCAAGAATTGTGAACTCGGGCGCCATCTCGCGAAAATAGGAACGAAAGCCGATCTCATTCATCTCCTGGCAACGGTAGCGATAATTGCCAACGAGCACTCCGATTTTTCCGGGAGACTTGCAAATATGATGAAAGGCCCAGGCCGAAGCGCGGCCAAGTTTCCAATTGTCGAGGCCGACATAATTGACGCCATCAGCTTGCGAAAGTTGTGAGATAAGAGCGAACACAGGCACATTCTTGGCCTGCAAGGTGTTGACTGCATTTGTCACCAGGGGATGCACGGCGGTGACGACGCCCACAGCACTGCATCTCTCACCCAGTTCAACGAGCTTTGCCGCGATGATTTGCGGTGCCAAATCTTCGGCGTAGTAAATTTCGGTTTCAATCACTTGATCGCCATGGGCGTGGGCAGCGGCTTCCAGCGCTGCTCCTAGCATTTTATAAAATTTACGTTGCGGCTGAAGGAGCAAAAAGCCGAATTTCAGTTTTGGTTTGCGCGCAATGATTTTTGCCTTGATGGCGCGAAGCCCATAATAACCAATGCGTTCAGCTGTTACTTTGACCTGTTGAACCATGTGATCGCGCACGGTGCTGTCACCCGCCAGCACGCGGTTCACCGTAGAAACGGAAACACCAGCCTCGTTGGCCAAATCTCGAATGGTCGGTCGTGTCATTGTATGCAGTCCTTGTATCAATTGTCTCTTTTATCTCCAATAAAAGATACAAAATGGATGAAATTAAAATATCTCTACATCTCATGTTGTGTCTCCCTCAGTCT
The DNA here is from genome assembly GCA_031369725.1 of Rhodobiaceae bacterium. GTDB lineage: Bacteria > Pseudomonadota > Alphaproteobacteria > Rhizobiales > Aestuariivirgaceae > Aestuariivirga. Next base: position 1,532 of record JANMPF010000394.1, read on the forward strand.
CATGTCAATCAAAAACATCTATTCACCCGTGGGCAATCCTGCCCGAGAGGCAAAACCCGTCGAAGAGGCGGTAACATGGAGGAAGCATTATGAAGTCCACGAAGAAACTACTATTGGCGGCCGTCGCAGGTGCAGCATTTGCAATGGGCGGATTTGCCGCCACGGCACAGGCTGATGGTGCCAAGATTTTCGTTGTCGGTGGCAAGGCAGACGATCCATTCTGGTCAATCGTCAAGCGCGGCGCGGAAGATGCTGGCAAAGTTGTTGAAGCCCAAGGCGGCACAGTAACCTGGCTTGCCCCACAGAATTATGACAACCTCGGCGTCGATGCCGCGGAATTGATCCGTCAGGCGATTGCCCAGGGTGCCACAGCGATCGTCGGACCGGACTGGGTTCCAGACGCGATGGACCCAGCTTTTAAGGCAGTGGTCGATGCGAATATTCCGCTGGTTATCTACAACGCCGGCGGCATTGAAGCAGCCGATCGTCTTGGTGCTATGAACTATGTTGGCGCAGTGGACTACAAGGCCGGTGTCGCCGGAGGTGACTATCTCGGCAAGGCTGGTGGCAAGAGCGGCGTTTGCATCAACTCGTTGCCTGGTGCTGCCAACATCGAAGCCTATTGCAAGGGCTTCGGCGAAGGCATTACCGCAGCGGGCGGCAAATCCGATACCCTTCCTCTACCTGCAACCGCGGAAGGCAACGTGACTGCCGTAGCCCAGGCCATCAAGGCCTACCTGCTGCAACATGCTGATGTGGACTCCGTTTTCACCACCGCTAACCTAGACGCTGTCGGTGCTGTTCAGGGCATTGCCCAGGCCGGCATGACTGGCAAGGTAAAAGTCTGCGGTGTCAACTTCGACCAAGCCATATTGGCTCAGATCGACAGCGGCGCTCAAGCCTGCGCCATTGACCAGCAGGGCTATCAACAGGGCTTCTATGCCGTGTCGATTTTGAACGGCTATGTCAACTATGGCCTGTCCATTGCGACCCGCGAAATCCTGACCGGTCCGGGTGTCGTCGATAGCAAGAACATCAAGGCGACATTGGTCGGCGCGAAGCAGGGCACCCGCTAAGGGCACGCCTTCCCAGAGTTAGATTGCCCGGCCAAATAACTCCGTGGCCGGGCAGTCCCTTTCTTATTTGCAAGGTTGGAAGTTTCCATGGCCGCACAATCGCAAATACACGAATCCGGGCATAAGGGCGAACTTGGCGGCGCTCGCGCCTCGTTTGGCCGCTTGGCCCGACGGCCCGAGGCGGGTTCATTCCTTGGCCTGATCATCGTCTATGTCGTTTTTGCGATACTCGGCGGCAAAGTCTTTCTCGGCGCAGCGGGGTGGTCGAGCTGGCTCAACATGGCCGCGGAGGTTGGAGTCATAGCACTGCCCGTGGGCCTGCTGATGATCGCAGGGCTGCTCGACATATCTGTAGGTGCCATCCTTCCGGCTTCGAGCCTGACAGTGGCCATCATTTCGGGGCACTACGAGTATCCTGCCTATTTAGGCATTGCGGGCGGTCTTGCCGTTGGCTTGATCGTAGGCTTCATCAATGGCCTTCTTGTCACCCGGACAAGAATTCCGTCTCTCATAATTACCATTGGAACGATGTTCGGGGTCATGGGGCTGACACTTGGCTTCACCATCTTGATCGCAGGTTCTACCGGCGTCTTCATTGTGCCTGACGCATTCACCAAATCGCTTTTTGGTGCCGCCATG
>JANMPF010000420.1:0-9880 GCA_031369725.1 Rhodobiaceae bacterium
GCCGGCGTCCCGAAGTGCTTCGGCGGTTGCCCGACCGATGCCTGTGGATGCTCCTGTGACGAGTGCCACGCCACGATTAGGTTTGGTCATAGTCATTTTCCTTCTGATTAGTCTTGAATACCACTGGGACCTGTGATACTATCATTTCGATACTTAGTCAATATCGAAATAGTAGTGACATGAAAAATATTTCTCAAGCCACCTGTCCCATCGCACGCAGCGTCGCCTTTATCGGCGACGCTTGGAGCCTGCTGATCCTTCGGGACGCGAATTTGGGTTTCACCCGCTTCGATGAATTTCGCAAAAGCCTGAATATTGCGCCGACCATCCTGACGCGGCGCTTAGCGATGTTGACGGCGGAGGGCTTACTGGAAAAACGGCGCTACTTGGAGCGGCCGCCGCGTGAAGAGTACCTGCTGACCGCCGCCGGACGGGATTTCCTCCCGGTGCTGTTCATGATCGGCGCCAGGGGACGCCAACACCGAGGCGGCGGCAAGCTGACGCGGTTCGTGGACGCCGAGACTGGAAAAGAAATCCAGCCAGTCGCCGTGGATGCCGCATCCGGGGCCAGGATTGGCACCCGCCCAATTCAAGTCGTAGCCCCCGAATAGCGTCCATGGCTATTATGTGAGGATCAGAGGTTTCCGCATCGGCGAAGGGCAAGCAGGCAACGCCCTCGTGAGCAAACTCAGGTTGTCTTGCGGCGCTTGTTCTGGCGGTGCTGGTCGATTACCACGGCCGTCACGATGATAATGCCTTTGACAATTTCCTGGTAGTAGGCACCCACCTTGAGGAAGGTGAAGCCGGATGTCACCACACCCAGAATAATGGTTCCGATAAAGGTGCCGGTAATCCTGCCAACGCCACCTGCAAGCGAGGTGCCACCGATAACCGTTGCGGCAATGGCATCAAGCTCATAGGCGACACCCATGCCGGGCTGGCCCGATTGCGCGCGGGCTGCCGTCATGACGCCGGCAAGTCCCGACAGAAGGCCCGCAACCGCATAGACCTTCATGAGATGATTGCCGATGTTGATGCCGGACACCCGCGCTGCCTGCGGGTTGGCACCGATTGCATAGGTGAACTTGCCGTAACGCGTATAGGTCAATGCCACATGGCAAATGGCCGCCACAATGAGGAACACGATCACCGGACGCGGAATGGGAAAACCCATCACATCAAAGCTTTGGCCAAAATAGGTGAAATGGTCATGCAGCAGGGCAACAGGCTGGCCAAGGGTGTACCACTTGGCAAGGCCACGCACTGAAACCATCATGCCGAGTGTTGCAATGAACGGCGGTATCTTGGTTTTGGCGATGATGAAGCCATTGATGAAGCCCAGCAAAGCGCCAAGCGCCAAGCCTGCCATGATCGGGAAAACCGGGTTGAGATCAACCAAGCCGTAATCCAGATAAACGGCACGGCTGTTGGTGACTGATTGGGCAAGGCTTGCCGCCACCATGGCGGTCAATCCAACGATGGAGCCCGATGAAAGATCAACGCCTGCCGTAATGATGACCTGTGTCACACCTATTGCGATGATGCCGATAACTGCCACCTGCAGCACGATGATGGAAAGGCGCTGCTTGTTGGCAAGAAAACTTTCGCCGACGAAATACCAGCCCAATATTTCAAATATCAGGGCGATGCCGATCAGCACGCCAAGAATGGAAACCTCAGGCGGCAGCCTGCGAACCTTCTTGAGGCCGGTTGTGGATGTTCCAATTTCAGGTGTTGCAGTGGTCATGTTTTCCTCTTCCCGATTCCCATTTTCTCAATGGGATGCCAATTCCATAATCTTGACCTGGTCAGCTTCGCTGCGGTCAAGGAAACCTGTCACGCGCCCCTCATGGATGACCATGATACGGTCGCTCATGCCGAGTACTTCGGGCATTTCCGATGAAATCATGATGACGGCAACGCCATCTTTCGCAAGAGCGGAAATCAACCGGTGAATTTCCGCCTTGGCGCCCACGTCAATGCCGCGTGTCGGCTCATCGAGAATGAGTATGCGTGGCCGGGTGAGCAGCCAGCGGCTGATGAGAACCTTTTGCTGGTTGCCGCCTGAAAGATTGATAATGGCTTCCTGCATGTCAGGCGTTCGCACCCGCAGCGTATTGGACATCACGGCCGAGTCTTTCGACAGCCGGGCTTGCTGCACAAAGCCGTTCTTCACATATTTGTTCTGGAGCACCGCCATCTGGGTGTTTTCCTGAATGTCGAGGAGCAGGAAACACCCGGTTTCCTTGCGGTCTTCGGTGAGAAACGCCATGTGGTTGGCCATGGCAACGGAAGGTGAGGAAATCCTTATCTCCTTGCCGTTGATTGCAATGGTGCCGGCACTTGCCGGGGTGACGCCAAAAATCGTTTCGGCAATATTCGACCGGCCGGAACCCACCAGCCCTGCAATGCCCAAAATTTCGCCTGCCCGCACATCAAAGCTGACGTTCTCGAATATGCCTTTCAGGGCCAGTCCCTTGACTGACAGGACAACATCGCCAATCGGCACGGTTTCCTTTGGAAACATCTGGGAAATTTCGCGACCGACCATCATGCGGATAATGTCGTCACGGGTCACTTGCGAAGAGAGTTTGCTGGCAATGAACTTGCCATCGCGAAAGATCGACACTTCGTCAGCTATCTCGAAAAGTTCATTCATCTTGTGGGTGATGTAGATGATGCCCTTGCCATCGGCCTTGAGGGAACGGATGATTTTGAAGAGATGCTCTACTTCGCGCTCGGTCAAGGCCGAGGTTGGCTCATCCATGATCAAAACATCGCTATCGAAAGAAACGGCCTTGGCGATTTCCACCATCTGGCGGTTTGCCACGCTCAGTTTCCGAACTTCGATGTCGGGGTCCAAATCGATATTGAGGCGCTTGAAAAGTGCTACCGTCCAGCGGTGCATTTCAGCATGATTGATGAAACCAAACCTGTTGGTGGGTTCGCGCCTGATCCAGATATTTTCAGCAACTGTCATGGGGCCCATGAGGTTCAATTCCTGATGGATCATGGCAATGCCATTTTCCAGCGCATCAAGCGGACCCTTGAGGCGGATTTCCTGGCCGCGCAAACGGAATGAGCCTGCATCGGGGGTATAGATGCCGGCAACAATTTTCATGAGGGTGGATTTTCCTGCACCGTTTTCGCCCATTAACGCGTGCACGGTGCCGCGCCTCAGCTTGAGGTGCACATTGTCGAGTGCCACAACGCCCGGGAATTCCTTGCGAACGTTACTGACCTCGAGCAAATATTCAGAGCCTGGGACAGCACCGCTTTCGCGGACAATTTTCATCGTTGATGGACTGACCATGGTGCCTCGCCAGAGTGGGGCCAAATTTGAAAAGCGCGCCACCATACGAGTGGCGCACTTCCCGGTTATTGTCGGTTAGTTCTTGACCATGAAATCGCCCATGTTGGCCGGTGTCACGAGCTGGAAGGGAATCCAAACCTTGGTTTCGACCTTTTCACCCTTGGCAAGAGAGATGGCAGCCTTAACCGCACCACTGCCCTGGCCAGCAGCGTCCTGGAACACCGTTACATCAAGATCGCCAGCCTTCATGGTGGCAAGGGCTTCCTGGGTTGCGTCAATGCCGCCTACCACGACGTTCTTCATGTCCCAACCGGCAGCTTTCATGGCGTTGATAGCGCCGATTGCCATGTTGTCATTGTTGGCGATTACGGCCACTGGCTTGTGGCCGGCAGCGATCCAGTTGGTCATCAAATCCTGGGCCTTGACAGGATCCCAGCCGGCGGTTTGCTCATCGAGGATTTTCATGCCAGCGCAGTCTGGTGTTGCTATCACTTCATGGATGTCCTTGGTGCGTTGAACGGCAGCCTGGTTTGCAAGATCACCCTGCATAACAAGAATGTCGCCCTTGCCGCCCAGGAGCTTGCACACTTCCTTGGTTTCCAAGGTGCCGGAATCTGCCTCATTGGAAGCAACGAAGGCACCCTTTGGACCCAAAGCGTCAACGTCGATTGGCTGGCGGTTCACATAGACAATCGGAATGCCCGCATCATTTGCAGCCTTGGTCATGGGGGCTGTTGCTGATGTATCAACAGCATTCACGATGATTGCATCTACCTTGCCGGCAATGAAATTCTGGATTTGCGAGATCTGCTTTGACACATCATCATCAGCAATTTCGATTTGAACGGGTTGACCAGCATCGGCAGCTGCCTTTTCAATACCTTTGCGGAGAACCGTAAGGAACGTGTCTGAGTTGGCCATTGATACACCAATGTTGCCAGCAAAGGCTGTACTGGACATCAAAGCTGTCATGGCTGCTGCGAAAATAAACTTCTTCATTTTTATAACTCCTCCGTGAGAGTGTCCGGTGGCACCCATGATTTGCCGGAACGGCCCCAAACTGGGGTAAGGCGTAAAAAAGACGTGGTTGGATAAATGTGGAAACATTCAAATCCTCCCTCTTGCCGGCTGCACCTTATCAAGATTGGGCATTCCGGTTCACCGGAACCAAGATGGAATATTTGGAACATCTTGGTCCTAATTTGGATAGAATATTCCATTTCTTGAGAGAGTCAAACCTTCCCCGCAATTGGCGAAGCGAACCTTTCATACAGCATCAGAAATAAATGAGACCGAATGATAGAAACTATCAGATATTTTCACTGACGTAGATTTCAGCCTGCAGCTGAACAATGTTTTTGGTTTCGTGGCGTTCGGAACTTGAGGCGCGCGCCATGGCTTCTATGGCATGGGTAGCCAAAACGGCCGCAGGCGTTGCCAAGACCATATCAATTGTACCATCAATCAGGGCACTGCGTGTCACCGGCATCAACTCATTGCACACGGCAATAATCCGGTTACCTGCATTTTCTTCACGCAAAGCCCGGATCAGGCCCTCGACACCGCCACCCGACATGTAAATGCCGACGAGATCATCATTCGATGAAATCATGTCTTCAACCGCAGCAAAGGCGATGCGATGGTCGTCCAGATTGACGAGGGGTTCCAACAACTGGAATTGCGGGGCATTTTCGCGCATGTAGCTTCTGAAACTTATCTCGGCGGTTTCCTGACTGAGGTAACGATGGCTGCCCAGCAATATGCCGACTTTACCCGGCTTTCTGGCAAGGCGTGAAATGGTCCATGCGGCGGTACGGCCGGTTTTGCGGGCATCTACGCCAATGTAGCCGGAACGCGCCGGCGTGGTGAGGTCACTCAGCAGTGTAAAAACCGACTTGCCTTTGGCGACGATTTCTTCAACCGCTTCGCTGACAAGGGGATGGTCTACGGCGACCACGGCCAATACATCTACCCGCGCCCCCAATTCACGAATTTTAGCGGCAATAAAAGATGGGACGAGTTCATCCATGAACTCAACAATTGCCTTGCCGCGAATATAGGTGGCGGCCTTGGTGGCATTTTGCAGCTCGACGCCCAGGGCCCTATAAAAATCATCATCACGTTTTTGCAGGAGGAAACCCAAGGTGCATTGCTTCACTTCGGTTATGCGCTGTTTGAGAAGTCCGGTAGCGTGATAGCCGATGGACTCGGCTGCGGCCACAACGCGAAGGGCGGTATCTTCGCGCACGGGCAGACGACGGTTCAAAACCCGGTCCACGGTAGCTACACTGACGCCAGCTTCGCGTGCCAGATCGGTAATTGTTGCGCGTTTGCCCATTGCCGTCACCCTTGTCACTTGTCATTCCATATCATATGATAGTTTTTGATGCAATTTGATAGTTAATGTCAAATTCCGGTTGTTTCATTTGGAAAGCAGTATTAAGGCTGTTGGCGAATTCGGAGCTTGATGATGACTGTTATTGCCACACCGCGTGACTATGGGCTGCTTGGCCGGGATGCGAAAATTGCTGAGGAAATGGGGCTGGCTTCGGCCCAGTGGTATCAATGCCCGATGCCGCGCAAGCGCCTCAAGGAGCTCATGCAGCGCCGCGATGCTCCTGCAATCGGCGATACTTTGGTGTGGTTTGCTTCATTTATTATCACCGCAGGTTTTGCCATTTATTTCTGGCCGTCGTGGATTTCATTGCCATTTTTCCTAGCTTACGGTGTGCTTTACGGCTCATCCACCGATTCGCGCTGGCATGAATGCGGGCATGGCACAGCATTCAAAACCCGCTGGATGAATGACGCGGTTTATTACATTGCCTGTTTCATGATCATGCGGGAACCCACAGTTTGGCGCTGGAGCCACACGCGGCACCACACAGACACGATTATCGTTGGCCGTGATCCGGAAATTGCAATCATGCGGCCGACAGTCATTGCCAAAGTGATATTATCGTTTTTTGCCATTCCGCAGACATGGGCCGCAATCAAAAACATGATCGGCCATGCCGCGGGCCGCGTTACACCAGAAGAAGCAACATTCATTCCGGAAATGGAACGCAGCAAGGTTTATCTCGTGTCACGCGTCACGCTCGTCATTCATCTTGCAGTGATCGCGTTTTCAATCAAAATCGGCTCCATTCTTCCCATGCTCTTCATCGGACCGCTGCCCACCATGTACGGTGCCTGGGTGCATGTGATGACAGGGCTCACGCAACACGGGGGCCTGGCGGAAAATGTCCTCGACCACCGGCTGAACAGCCGTACGGTTTACATGAATCCGGTATTGCGTTTCATTTACTGGAACATGAATTATCACATTGAGCATCACATGTTTCCGATGGTGCCCTATCATGCGTTGCCTGCATTGCATGAAGAGTTGAAACCCTATATGCCGCCGCCTGCCACAAGCGTGTTTGCCGCCTACCGCGAAATCATTCCGGCGATCTTGCGCCAGGCCCGCGAGCCGCTTTGGCATATTGAACCCAAATTACCAACAGGTGTATCGCCCGTTGTGAGCCCAATGGAGTAACGGGATGAGCCAGTGGATTGAAGTATGTGGCGTGGACGACATCGATGAAGAGGATGTGATGCGCTTTGACCACAAGGGGCAAACCTTTGCGATCTACCATTCGCCGGACCACAAGTTTTATGCAACGGATGGTCTGTGCACCCATGAAAAGGTTCATCTGGCTGACGGTCTGGTGATGGATCACATCATTGAATGTCCCAAGCACAATGGCCGCTTTGACTATCGCAACGGGGCGGCCAAGGGTGCACCGGCTTGTGTCAATCTCAAAGCCTATCCGGTGAGAGTTGAGGCCGGAAAAGTCATGATCGATCTTGGCGCTTAGCATGGCTGACGCTGGCATGGTGATTGTGGGGGGTGGCAAGGCGGGGGCACGCGCTGCCATTGGTTTTCGTGAAAATGGCTATGAAGGCATGGTCACGCTGGTGAGCGATGAGACCCTGCCGCCCTACGACCGACCGCCGCTTTCCAAAGCTTCAATCACCGGCGAAGCGGAACCTGAGCCGATCTATCTTCTTGATGAAGACATGATGAAATCACTTAAGGTGAATTTTTTGCACAGCGCTGCCGCAACGTCAATCGACAAGACCGGCAAAACCCTGACACTCGCCGACGGCAAGAAACTCACGTATGAGCGCCTGCTCATTGCCACGGGTGCGGCCCCGCGAAAACTTTCGCTGGCCGGTGCCGAACGCGCTCTTGATTTGCGCGATCTCAGTGATGCCATAACAATTCGCAATTCATTTTCAGCGGGCAGAGATATTGCGATCATTGGCGGCGGCTTTATCGGGCTGGAGCTTGCGGCAAGTGCTGCCAGGCGCGGTTGCCATGTGACGGTGATTGAAGTCCAGCCCCGCATTCTCATGCGGGGAGTGCCGGAAGAAATTTCCACAATCATCATGGCAAAGCATGAAGCAGCGGGAAATGCCATTCTCACTGGCACAGGAATTTCGCATATCGATGCCAGTAGCGTGGCGCTGAGTGACGGACGCAAAATCGCTGCTGACATTGTCATCGCTGGAATTGGCGCATCGCCCCGAATTGTACTTGCCGAACAGGCAGGACTTGCACTGGATAACGGCATTGCGTGTGACTCGGGCATGCAGACCTCCGATCCCCACATATTTGCCGTTGGGGATTGCTGTTCGTTCCCGCACCCGGTTTTTGGCAACGCACGCCTCAGGCTTGAGGCATGGCGCAATGCCAGCGACCAGGCGGTCATTGCGGTTGAAAACATGCTGGGTGGCACACGTGTTTATGAAGCGGTGCCGTGGTTTTGGTCTGACCAATTTGACCTCACATTGCAAATTGCCGGCATGCCGGGCCTTGGCACCTCGGTGATCAGGCGACCCCTGAAGGACGGGGCATTTATTCTTTGCCATCTGGATGCGGTTGGACGCCTTGTCGGGGCCAGCGGCATTGGACAGGGAAACATCATTGCGCGCGATGTCCGCCTGCTTGAAATGCTTATTGGAAAGCGGGCAAAACCTGATGCCGCCATACTTTCAGATGGCGGCAGCCAACTGAAGGCACTGCTCAAATCCTAAACTTTTAGCGATTGCCTTCATTGCCTGTTCACCATGGCAATAACTTGCAATTAAATTAAAACATTGCGCAGCGAAGTTCTGGCAAAATGCGGGCCATGAGTGAGATTGCAGCACCCGGCAAAGACGAAAACTTCCGCCAAACCCCCTTCACTGAACAGGTTTTATGGCTGCTGTTTGCCATTGCCGTGATTTTGACAGGGTTGATGATCTGTGGATGGCAGCACCCAGCGCATCTGCCTATCTTGCCATTTCAACACTGATTTTGGCGGCAGGCGTTTTATATGGATCAATCACCTGGAAGCGCGCTTCTGCCCGGCGTGAACTCGCACTTGCCACAACCATTGCGGCCTTGCAGCAGGCGCGAGCGCAGGCGGAAACATCAAGCCAGGCCAAATCACGCTTTCTGGCAACCATGAGCCATGAAATCCGAACCCCGATGAGCGGCGTCATCGGCATGATCGGGCTCATGCGCGAAACTGAATTGACAGCAGAGCAGGAAAACTACGCGCGGGCGGCTGATGCTTCAGGGCGCACATTAATGTCCATCATTGATGAAATTCTGGATACATCAAAAATCGAATCTGGACGCCTTGAGCTTGAGAACAGTCCATTTGAAATTCTGGGACTGGCTGAAGGCGTCATTGAATTGCTTGCACCGCGTGCGCATGCCAAAAATGTTGAAATATCCTGCCATGTTGCAACCGGTGTTCCACAAAAAATCATGGGGGATGAATTCCGCATTCGGCAGGTTCTTTTCAATCTGTGCGGCAATGCGATAAAATTTACGGAAGCCGGCGGCGTTGCACTTGAAATTGATTTTGAGGTGCCGACCAATACCCTGCGCATTGAAGTGACTGATTCCGGCATTGGAATGTCACCAGACGAATTGCAACGGGTCTTTGACGAGTACGTGCAGGCCACCAGCACCACGATGCGGCGTTACGGTGGCACCGGGCTTGGACTTTCCATAGCCAAGAAATTGATTGACGGAATGGGTGGGGAAATTTCAGTTTCAAGCGAGACAGGCAAGGGAACAAAATTTTCCTTCTCACTTCCTTTATTTACCAATGAGGCATTGAATGGGGACGGCAAGCCGCTGCTTGGACGCAGCTATGAGATTGCAATTCCCGCAGGTCCAACATGCCGGCACCTCAGTTCCACGCTGGTGGAGCTGGGAGCAAAGGTGAAGCTATTGGCTACACCGGGCGAATTGCGGGCAGCCCTTGCGGCAAAGGGAGCCAACAGCAATGCGGCCATCATCTGCGATGCGCATTATGCGACAGAGCTTCGCCGGTGGATGCAGCAGCAAAAGTCCCGAACGCCCAAGCCAATGCAAATATGGGTCATGATGCAGGCTGAACAGCGGCGCGGTTTGCTGGAATTTCTTGGTTCTCCCTTTGCCGGCTATCTGCTCAAGCCGTTTCGCAAGGAAACAATCGTGAGACGGCTCACCTCACAGGATTCCCAACGAATCAAGACTGCGGT
>JANMPF010000465.1:0-8070 GCA_031369725.1 Rhodobiaceae bacterium
TTTCCTGCAAAGCCTGGTCCAAGTCCCTGTCGCTGGGTCTCAGGGTGAGTGACAACAGGCGCTTCACATTCATGGGCACGTTGGCGCTTTGCGGAAAACTTTGCGGCACGTAACCCACGCTCAAATTGGCAACGCGTTCAACGCGCCCCGAAGTTAATGGACGCAGGCCCAGCATGACGCGAATGAGTGTTGATTTGCCCGCACCATTGGGGCCAATCACGGTTACAATTTCGCCACGCCTGACATCAACGTTCACGTGATCGAGTATCAGGCGGCCGTTTACATTCAGGGTTACGTCGCGCGCACTGAGCAGTGCGTTGTTGGCTTTCAACATGTCAGTGGCCACCTGCACAGGCGTTGCAGGTTCCAGACATTTCAATGAGTGTGTGGTTGGGTGTGAAATTTTGCGCTGTGGCTTTCTCGGCGATGTGCTCAAAAATCTCCGGTGCATCAAGTTCGGCCACGGTGCCGCAGGCCTCGCAAATCAGAAGTGCGGCAGGCTGGCCTTCATGGGAATGGGAACATGCAACAAAGGCATTGCGGCTTTCAATCTTGTGGACAAGGCCGTGGGCGAGGAGAAAATCCAGTGCCCGGTAAACCGTGATGGGCGCTGGCCGGTTCCCGTGCATCGCCATGCGCTCGATAATATCATAGGCACCCACGGCCGAATGGCCTTGCGCCACGCAAGACAAGATATCGCGGCGCTGCCCGGTAAGCTTGCTGCCGCGCCGCTCGCAGGTGCGCTCGGCCCGTGCAATCAAATCGGTCGTGCAATGGGAGTGGTCATGGTGGGGATCAAGGAATGTCATGATGTTATAATATAACATACTTGCGGAAAATACCAGATGCTTGTCAAGTTGCTGAAAAAGCCAGGAGCAGCCATGACCGGAAGCGCAAAAGCCATTGTCCATATTGAAAATGACAAGGTGATTGTCACGGAATACCGCTTTGCACCCGGTGCCAATACGGGTTGGCACCGGCATGGGCATGATTATGTGGTGGTGCCGCTGATGGATGGAAAAGTCAAGCTGGAGACAGCTAATGGCAGCAGTTTTGCGGAGATGAAAAAAGGCGTTCCCTACTTCCGCCAGGAGGGGGTGGAGCATGACGTGATCAATGCCAATGACATGGAATATGCGTTTATTGAAATCGAACTGAAATAGCGTTCAACTGCCATTCATGTTCAGATGTCTAAACACGGCTCAAGTTCTACCGCTTACCCCCGAAGGAAAAGATAATGATTCGTCTAGCCGCCGCAATAACTGCAGCATTTGCCTTTTCTGTTTCCGCCTTTGCCGGAGATAGTGGCGGCGGTGGCGAGGGTGAATACAACTTCACCATGCCGTCCAACAATGTAGAGTGCACCTACACGCCAGATGGCGGCACTGCGACCTATTCAACGGCAGATGGCCGTGCAGAACTGCAATGCGACAGGGCTGAACCCAGCTACGCGCGGGTTGTGCTCGGCTCATCCGGAAAACCCAAGCTCTATACCAATGTCGGCGATGCCTCGTGCTGCAGTGCCAATTACATTTTGACCTATGGCGAGGTTTGGTCACAAGGACCATTCACCTGCCTCTCCGCACCGACGGGCCTTACCTGTACGCGCGGGTCACATGGCTTTTCGATAGCCAAGAAGGCCATCAAAACCCACTAGTTCGCGCTGGCGGGAAGATTCAAACACAACTGGTTCTATTATGGTGCCAGTTTGTGGCTTAGGTAATCTCACCCAATATTTGAGAGTGAGTGCATGCCATGACCAAAATGTCCGCCTCTGAGGCTTTCGTTGAAACGCTTGTTGCCTATGGTGTGACCGATGTGTTCGGCATCGTGGGCTCAGCCTATATGGATGCGCTTGATCTTTTCCCGACGGCTGGCATTCGTTTCATCCCCACGGTGCATGAACAGGGTGCCGGTCACATGGCGGATGGCTACAGTCGCGTATCCGGCCGCCATGGTGTTTGCATTGCGCAGAACGGACCCGGCATTACCAATTTTGTCACATCGTGCGCTGCTGCCTATTGGGCGCATTCGCCGGTTGTGATGATCACGCCGGAAACCGGCACAGGCACCATGGGGCTTGGCGGGTTTCAGGAAACCGAGCAACTGCCGATTTTTTCCAAGATCACCAAATACCAGGCGCATGTTTCCAAGCATCCGCGCATGGCGGAACTCACGGCACGGTGCTTTGACATGGCCATGAGCGAGCGCGGGCCAGCACAGCTTAATATTCCGCGCGATAATTTTTATGGTGAAGCAGATTATGAAATCGCCAAACCGCGCAAGATTTCGCGCGGGCCAGGCTCCGACGAAAGCCTGGATGAAGCGGCAGAGCTTATCGCAAAAGCCAGGTTTCCGGTGATCGTGGCAGGTGGCGGCGTGTTGTTTTCGGGTGGCACGAAGGAAGCGATTGCGCTTGCCGAGCAACTTCATGCGCCCGTGGTGAATTCCTATCTTCATAATGATTCGTTCCCGGCTGATCACCCGCTGTGGTGCGGCCCGCTTGGCTATCAAGGCTCCAAGGCGGCCATGAAATTGATCCGGGATGCTGATGTTGTGATAGCGCTTGGCACGCGGCTTGGGCCTTTCGGCACGCTTGCCCAGCACGGCATGGATTATTGGCCGAAGAACGCCAAGATCATTCAAATCGATACGGACCACCGCATGCTGGGACTGGTGAAGCAAATCTCGGTTGGCATTGTGGGCGATGCAAAGGAATCGGCCAAGGCCCTGTCCTATCGCCTGGCAAATCGCAAATTGGCGTGTGCCGATAATGCGGACGCGCGCAAGAAACGCATCAGCGATGAAAAGGCGGCATGGGAAAAGGAACTGAACGAGTGGACACATGAGAAAGACGCATGGTCGCTTGCAATTGCCAAGGGATCGGACGCCATGCATCCCCGCCAGATGCTGCGCGAGCTTGAGAAGGCGATGCCGAAGAACGCAATGGTTTCAACCGACATTGGCAACATCTGTTCGGTGTCGAACTCCTATCTGCGCTTCAACCAGCCAGATTCCATGCTGGCGGCCATGAGCTTTGGCAATTGTGGCTATGCCTTGCCTAGCGTGATTGGTGCAAAGGTGGCCCAACCTGACCGGCCAGCTGTGGCTTATGTGGGCGACGGTGCCTGGGGCATGAGCTTTGGTGAAATTCTCACCTGCGTGCGCGAAGACATTCCGGTGACTGCGGTGGTGTTCCACAACAAGCAATGGGGGGCTGAAAAAAAGAACCAGGTGGATTTCTACGACACGCGTTTCCTCGGCGTGAACCTCAAGAACCCGAGCTGGGCGGAGGTTGCCCGCTCCCTGGGTGCTGAAGGGGTAACGGTTGACAATCTCGGCGGGGTTGGCGAAGCGCTCGACAAGGCCTGCGATGCCCAGAAGCGTGGCAAGACAACGGTTGTCGAGGTGATGGTGACACAGGAACTTGGCGACCCCTTCCGCCGCGACGCGTTGAAATATCCCTCGCGCGTTCTGCAGAAGTACAAGCACACGGATGTAACTGCGCCGGGCTGAGTGTCATGCCGTTTATCCTCGCCGTGAATGCCGGATCTTCATCTTTGAAATACGCCGTATTCACGGATAAATTGCAGCTTGTTGACAAAGGACAGGACACCGGCAGCGGTGTTGCCCAATGGTTGAGCGATATCGGCGTTGCGGTGCGTGATGTAATTGGTGTTGGCCACCGGATCGTTCACGGCGGAACCAAATTTCTAGCACCAACCATCGTGAATGACGCTGTCCTCCTGGAACTGCAAAACCTCTCTTCACTTGCACCATTGCATATGCCAATCGGGCTTGAGGTGCTGCGGGAATTGCAAAGGCTTTTGCCAGATGCCCCGCATGTTGCCTGCTTTGATACGGCGTTCCATGCAACCCAGCCGGATGCAGCCAAGCGATTGCCACTGCCGCGTGCCTATCATGATCGCGGATATCAGCGATATGGTTTCCACGGATTGAATTACGCGCATGTGGTACAGGCCTTGCCGAAGCAGACGGGAAAAAGTTTGCCAGCGCGATTGCTGGTGGCACATCTTGGCAACGGTGCCAGCATGTGCGCCATTCGCAATGGCAAAAGCCTTGCGACCACGATGGGATATTCCACCGCTGAAGGGTTGGTGATGGGAACCCGCTCGGGAACGATTGATCCCGGCGTGCTGATTGCCTTGCTGCGCAATGAGGGACTGAATGCCGAAGGCCTGGAAGATTTGCTATATCGGCGAAGTGGTTTGCTCGGCGTTTCCGGGATAAGTTCCGACATGCGCGAATTGCTGGCAAGCGCTGAAATCAGCGCGGCTGAAGCCATCGACTATTACTGTTATCATGCGTCCCGCCACGCCGGATCTCTGGTCGCGGCGATGGGCGGTATTGACGCTGTGGTATTTACGGGTGGGATCGGCGAGAACTCCCATGTCGTGCGCGACAAGATCATGGGTCACTTGAAGTGGCTAAATATTGCTGACGTCTTTGTCATCAAAGCTGACGAGGAGTTGGCCATCGCTGGCCATGTGAATGATTTACTGCGCCGGTGACATGGCCAGAAGAGGCCAGCTGATGTTCAGGTCAGCAGCCCCCCAATGGTTAACAGAAGGTAAAAATCACAATCTGGCCGGTACTTTGCCACATTCTCGTACCATTCTGAGGTCCAAATAATCTTTAGCACGGGTAGCGGAAAACGCATGCGCGGGGGTGGTGCGGCGTATATTATGGGAGGGATCACCCGTTTGGCAGAACCAAACCAAGCCAAGGTTATTGCCGTGGCGCAACCCGGGTTTACCACGTTGGCAAGCCATGGTGGAAAGCGGATTGCGGTTGGTTCATCTGAAAGCTGCAAATTCAATGCTGCCGGCCTGCTGTTTGGCGGCTTTGGCTTGTATTACGAAGGTGCGGGTATTTGTGGGGAATGTGCTCCGGTGGTTTTGGGCAACGAATGCCTTAACGCAACGAATTTTTCAGCGGCAGTTGCCGACTGGAAGGCCTATGCCGCCCTGCCCACTACTGCACTTCAATAGGAGGATACGAGATGAACCATCCCATGCCAAAGAATGAGCAAACGGAAAATGACGATCATCTTGATGGCCGTGCAGAAATCCAGGAACCCACATGGCTGGCGCGGAATTATCGCAGTGACGAGTCTGACTTCATCGTCGATCAATACCGCCGCCGGCAGGAGCCTGCTGTTGCCGTGCAACAATCGGAGGGCGATGCCTACGAAAACTACCGGCACCGCATGATCGAGAGGTTGCGCGAGCAAGTTGATGGATCAGGACTGCGTTCGCAAATGCCGCCTCTGCCGCCACGGCCGACAATGCCGGTTGATGACATTCGGGCGCAAGCCAGGCATTTTGGCAACACCCGCCTGGCGGGAGACGAATTTCCAGCTGAAAGCAGCAGCAGTGCCAGCCGGCTTGTGTTGTTTGCCGGGGTTGCCGCCATTGTTGCCGGTGGCTCCATTGGGTTTGCGATGACGAAGTATGACCAGATTGCCCAGGCAACAAATGGCATGCTGCAGGCTGTGGCAAGCTTCATGCCGAGCAAGGCTGCACCTCTTGTGGCTGTGGACCGGGAAACCACCATTTCCAAGAAGCCCATCAGCATAGCATCGCTGAAGGTGGCGGATGTATCGGGTAGCCTCAACAGCATTATTCCGCTTGGGCTTGAGGCTGCCCCAGCCTTTGCCTCACAAGAGCTTGCCCTCAAAATATCAGGCCTGCCAAAATCGGCCTATCTCAGTGCGGGCACAAAAATCTCGGATACCACCTGGCTTTTGAAGAATGGCGAAGAAAATGGCATCAATCTTGTTGTGCCATCTTCCGATACGGCAAAATTCGACGTGTCGGTGGCTGCCATTGAGACCAAGACCGGCGAACTTGCCGCACCTGTCAAGGAAATGACAGTGGCGCTGAATGACGCGAGTTTGCAGATCGCACCGGCAAGTGCGCCAGCAGAAACACTCACAGTCAAGGACAACCAGCCAACAGCACCTTCGGCCATTCCGCTGCCACAGGTGGCAAAACCGGTGCTCACTGCCGAGGTGAGCGGCCTCTTGGAAAAGGGCGACTCGCTGTTCAAATCAGGTGATTTGGTCATCGCGCGGCAATTTTACGCCCGCGCGTTTCAAATGGGTGCCGCAGACGGTGCCACAGGCGTTGCCAGAACCTATGATCCTGCCGTTTACACACAAATGAATGTGCAGGGCATTACACCGGATGCGGCGATGGCGGCCCAATGGTATGAAAAGGCACGGATTGCCGCTGCCACCCCGCCAGTTGCATCGCTGCCATAGCCACGCACAATCAGGCTCGACTTCGTCGCCCGTTCAAGGCATTTAAGATGCTGGTTTTGAACGGGCTGGAGTTAGGCAATGCGCGCGGCAGATATGATCGTCAAATGCTTGGAAGCCCACGGCATTGCGCGGGTTTATTGCGTGCCGGGCGAAAGCTATCTGGCGCTTTTGGACGCGCTCCATGGAAGTTCCATCGAAGTTATCATTTGCCGCCATGAGTCGGGTGCGGGCTTCATGGCAATTGCCGAGGCGCGGCTGACGGGCAAGCCTGGGGTATTCCTGGTAAGCCGCGGGCCGGGTGCCACCAATGGTTCCATTGCCGTGCATGTGGCTGAACAGGATGCAACGCCCGTGTTGCTGTTGGTGGGCCAGGTATCGCGGCTGGAACGCACGCGGGGTGCCTTTCAGGAGGTTGACTACACACAATTCTTTGGCGGCATGGCCAAGGGCGTTTATGAAATTCACGAGGCCGCCAAAATGGCTGAGACCGTGACCCGTTCATTGCGGCTGGCAGCGCAAGGCAAGCCTGGCCCTGTGGTTATCTCATTGCCGGAAGATGTGTTGAGTGATGAGGCGGGTGAGCATGTGCCAGCGCCGTTTCCGCTGGCGGTTGCCCATCACGGTGCCTCCGATGTTGCAACGATTCTGGGCATGATCGAAACTGCCGCACGGCCCATTGTGGTTGCGGGTGCGCTGTTGCGGGGTGCCAAAGGGGCAGCGGCATTGGAAAAATTCGCTGGGGCCTTGCGCATTCCGGTGGCGGTCACATGGAAAAACCAGGATATTTTTGACAATGCCTCGCCTCTTTATGCTGGTCATCTCGGATTTGGAAATCCGCCAAAGCACCGGCAGGTCCTGGCCAATGCTGATCTCATTATCGCGGTTGGAACCCGGCTGGGCGATGTGGCGAGCCTCAACTACACATTCCCTTCAGCACCCGAGCCCCAACAGAAAATCATTCACATCTATCCTGATGGCGGGCCAATTGGTTGCGTGTTCCGAACGGATTTCGGATTGGTGGCTGATCCGGTTGCCCTGCTGGCTGATCTTGCGGCACATCCGCGCGTTGTGTCATCGGCGCGCGAACAATGGTGTTCTTCAATAAATGACTTCGTGCGCGGCTTTCAAATTTTCAAATCACCCGAACCCAATGACGCAGTGGATTTCGGCAAAGTTGTGGTGTCGCTTGCCGCACAAGCGCCTGCCAACGCCATTATCACAACGGATGCCGGCAACATGTCCACCTGGGTGCACCGGCATTGGGTGATGAGCCCGAAGAATATACTGCTTGGTGCCATTGCGGGAGCCATGGGCTTTGGTGTTCCTACGGCAGTTGCCGCAAGCATTCATGACCGGAGCCGCATGGTGATCACTTTTGTGGGTGATGGTGGCGTGCTGATGACGGGCCAAGAATTGGCAACGGCGATCCAATATGGCGGGAAGCCGAAAATCGTGATTTCAGACAATGGCATTTATGGCACCATCCGCACGCATCAGGAAAAACATTATCCGCACCGGGTTTCAGGCACGGATCTGGTGAACCCGGATTTCACCATGTGGGCCAAATCCTTTGGTGCGTTCACACAAACAATCGCGATTGGCGATGATATTGACGAGAAGGTGAAGGCGTTTCTGGACCACGGGGGGGCAGCCGTACTGCATGTCAAATCCAGCAAGGAAGCGCTATCGGCCTTCACAACGTTGAGTGGGTTGAAGTGAAGACTTTCTGGCTCTTTTCCCTCAGGAACTCTCCCCAGTGACCCGCACCAGGGCTGATCTGCGGG
>JANMPF010000466.1:0-2671 GCA_031369725.1 Rhodobiaceae bacterium
GCCGACGCCATTGAAATCGTGATTGGCCAGGGCGCCAAACCTGGTGGTGGTGGCATGTTGCTGGGCCAGAAGATTTCCGACCGGGTTGCCGCCATGCGTTGCCTGCCGAAAGGCATTGACCAGCGCTCGGCCTGTCGCCACCCGGATTGGACAGGGCCGGATGATCTCGAAATAAAAATCAATGAACTGCGCGAGATCACCAATTGGGAAAAGCCCATCTATATCAAGATTGGCGGGGCGCGGCCCTATTATGATGTGGCGCTGGCGGTGAAAGCGGGTGCTGATGTTGTCGTCCTTGACGGCATGCAAGGCGGCACTGCTGCCACCCAGGAAGTCTTCATTGAGCATGTGGGCCAGCCGACGCTTGCCTGCATCCGCCCGGCGGTTCGCGCACTTCAGGAATTGGGCATGCACCGCAAGGTTCAGCTCATTGTTTCAGGCGGCATCAGGAATGGTGCGGATGTGGCCAAGGCTTTGGCGCTGGGTGTTGATGCGGTTTCAATCGGCACGGCAGCCCTGGTGGCGCTGGGAGACAATGATCCCCATTGGGAGCATGAATACAATGAACTTGGCACCACGGCAGGTGCGTATGATGACTGGCATGAGGGGCGCGACCCCGCTGGCATTACCACGCAAGACCCCGAGTTGGCCAAACGGCTTGACCCGGTGAAGGCGGGACGGCGCCTTTCCAACTATTTGAAAGTCATGACACTCGAGGCACAAACCATCGCGCGGGCCAATGGCAAGTCGCATGTGCATAATCTGGAGCCCGAAGACCTTTGCGCGCTCACGGTTGAAGCTGCGGCCATGGCGCAGGTGCCGCTTGCAGGAACAAGCTGGATTCCGGGCAAGGGCGGGTATTAGAATTAAGCGACATAGAATAATCAGGGAGTGAAAGACATGGCTGGGGAATTAGAGGCGTTTGCCAGGAAGAATAAGGTAAAGTTTTTCCTGTTCAATTTTACGGATTTGTTTGGCACCCAGCGGGCCAAGCTGGTGCCCGCCGAAGCAGCGTCGCGCATGCAAAAGGCGGGTGCGGGTTTTGCCGGTTTTGCCACTTGGCTAGACCAGACACCGGCGCACCCCGATGTGATCGTTATGCCTGACGTAAGCTCGGTCATTCAATTGCCGTGGCGGCCGGATGTGGCATGGGTCGCAGGTGATCCGTGGATGAGTGGCAAACCCTTGGAGCAGGCACCGCGGCTTGTCCTCAAAAGGCTCATGGAAAAAACCTCCAAGAAGAATCTCAAGATGATGGCGGGTGTCGAGCCTGAATTTTTCCTGATCAACGGGGATGGCACGGCAGTTTCCGATGGCAAGGATATGCAGGAAAAACCCTGCTATGACCAATCGGCTATCATGCGCAGGCTGGATGTGATCGGCGAGATTTCGTCAACCATGGTGCAGTTGGGCTGGGGACCCTATCAAAACGACCATGAAGATGCCAATGGCCAGTTTGAGATCAACTGGGATTTCAACGATGCGTTGACCACCGCCGACCAGCTGGCGTTTTTCAAATTCATGGTCAAGGCAATTGCCGAAAAGCATGGCATTCGCGCCACGTTCATGCCCAAGCCCTTCATCAATCTCACGGGCAGCGGTTGCCATGTGCACTTGAGTGTGTGGGACAATGCCCGCAAGAAGAACCTGTTCGATGATGCCAAGGATGAGATGGGTCTTTCACCCATGGCGTATAATTTCCTTGGCGGCCTTATTCATCATGCGGACTCGCTGGTGGCGATTACCAATCCAACCGTAAACTCCTACAAGCGCATCAATGCACCGCGCACGGTTTCGGGTGCCACGTGGGCGCCCAACACTGTTACTTTTGGCGGCAATAACCGCACACACATGGTGCGCATTCCTGACGCGGGGCGCACCGAATTCCGGCTGCCAGACAACGCGGCCAATCCCTATCTCATGCTGGCTGGCATCATGGCTGCCGGCATGCATGGCATTGAGGCCAAGATGGACCCCGGCAAGCGCCTTGATATCGACATGTACACGCTTGGCCACACGGTGAAGGGGGCCAAGAAGCTGCCGCTAAACCTGCTTGACGCATTGCGCAATCTTGAGAAAGACACTTATTTGATGGGCGAGTTGGGCCCGGAGGTTTCAGCGGGCTATCTCAAGCTCAAGCATGCGGAATGGAACCAGTATTGCCGACACCTCACTCAATGGGAACGGGACACGACACTGGATTGTTAAGCCACTTCAAACCGTCATTCCGGCGAAGGCCGGAATCTTTTGCAGAATTGTGGAAGACCCCGGCTTTCGCCGGGGTGACGAATTGTGGTGGAGAGTAATAGAGAATAAATGAACCTATGAAATACTCCATTTTCTCACTTTTGAAGAACACCCTCACCGGCCACAGGAACTGGGCCCCGGCGTGGCGCGAGCCTGAGCCCAAGAAGGAGTATGACGTCGTCATCATTGGCGGCGGCGGCCACGGGTTGGCCACTGCTTACTACCTGGCAAAAATGCATGGCATTACCAATGTGGCGGTACTGGAAAAATCCTGGCTGGGTTCCGGCAATATTGGCCGCAACACCACGATCATTCGCTCCAATTACATGCTGCCTGGCAATAATCCCTTCTATGAATGGTCAATGAAACTGTGGGAAGGGCTGGAACAGGACTTCAACTTCAACGCCATGGTTTCCCAGCGCGG
>JANMPF010000487.1:0-3221 GCA_031369725.1 Rhodobiaceae bacterium
AAGTGGCTGGTTCGCGCCGACAAGAAAACTGAGCCAGTAGCGAAAGAGCCAAAGCCTGACGACGCCTTCATCAAAAGACAGGGCCAAAAGGCTGCCTAACGACCTCGCGTCATTCTGGCGAAGGCTTTTCAATCGTCATTCCGGCGAAAGCCGAAATCTGGCGGCAGTTTCCCTTGTGAACGAGATTCCGGCATATGCGGGAATGACGATTGTATTTCAGTTTCCACCATGCTGCACCGGGCGTGCCATGGGTGGCAGCATTGCGTTCTTGACGAGGTCATGCGTCACTTCCTCAATGGCGCCATGCAGTGTATCCACCAGAAAATCGGCTTCCCCCATGCTCAATGTCAGGGGTGGTGACATTACATCGAGATGGCCAATGGGGCGCACCAGAAGCCCGCGTTGTTCGCAAAGGCTGGAAATGCGCTTTGATATGTTGATAGCATCGGGCAGGTGCGCCTTGGTGGCTTTGTCGGCCACATATTCCACGCACATCATCAAGCGCTTGCCGCGCACATTGCCGACAATGCGCAAGCCTTCCAGCTCCTTCAGACGCTTTTCAAAATGATCACCCACCACCTTCACATGATCCAGCAGGCCTTCACGTTCAATGATCTCGATGTTCTTCAACCCGACAGCACAACAGACGGGGTGTCCGGAATAGGTAAAGCCATGGGCAAACCATACGTCCGGTCCTGGAGCACTGATGGCTTCATAGACAGCATCAGAAAAAATTGTGGCACCCAGCGGCAAATAGCCTGATGTCAGGCCTTTGGCGGATACAATAATATCCGGTTCAATGCCGAACACGTCATAACTTGCAAACCAGTGGCCCAGCCTTCCAAAGGCGGTCACGACTTCATCGGCAATGAAGAGAATGCCATTGTCCTTTGCCACCTGCCACATGCGTTTCAAGTAGCCCGGTGGAGGTGTTACCACGCCACCCGAACCCTGAATGGGCTCGGCAATGAAGGCGGCTATGTTCAGGGCACCCACTTCAATAATCTTGGCTTTGAACTCTTCCACCAGAAAATCGGTGAACTGGTCTTCGCTCATGCCATCGGGCCGGCGATAGGGGTATGGCGCCGAGAGGTGGTGGATGAAGTCGGAGAGATAGTGAAAATTCGGGGTGCGGTCGCCACTGCGATTGCCGATGGAAATGCTGAGGTAGGTTGAGCCATGATAGGAATTGTGGCGTGAGATGATGTGCTTTCTTGTGGGTTCACCGCGGCGCGCATGATAGAAATGGGCAAGCCTTATGGCCGTGTCATTGGCGCATGAACCTGATGTCGAGAAGGCCACATGGTTGAGCGAGCCTGGTGCAATTTCCGCAATCTTGGCTGCAAGTTCGGTGGCTGGCGCGTTGCTCATGTCGACAAATGGATTGGCATAGGGCAGCAGCAACGCCTGCTCTGCCATGACTTCGGCCATTTCCTTGCGGCCATAGCCCACATTCACGCACCACATGCCGCCAAGGCCATCAAGGTATCGCTTGCCGTTTACATCGGTGATGTGGGTTCCCTCAGCCTCGACAATGTGAAGTGAGCCAGTTTTTTTGAAGCTGTCGAAATGCGTCCATGGGTGGAGCAAATGATCATGGTCTTTCTGCCACAACTCCTGGGCGTTGAAACGGTTGCCGGCCGATTTAAGCATGGACTGCTCCTCTATTGAACACGCGTTCAATACATACTAGCCGCGAGCTTGGAGGATAGCCACCGGGAAATTTTGTTCAGTAACGAAATACGCATGATTACAATTCCTTCTGACAAGCCGTAGCAGGTCAAAATGGCCACTTGACAATCCAGGCATGTTGCCGAAATTATAAATCAGTTAATTGATTGGGGGCGATCAAAGATGCAACGGCGGCAGGTACTTCTCGGCATTGCAACAACGGCTACGGCAGGCTTGTCACGCACGGCCAAAGCCAGCGACCAACTTGAGGAGTTGCGAGACGAGGTCTCACGGGCTCAGCTGTTTAAGCGCGTGATCAAGGCAAAAAAAGCTGAACCGCCACCTGCAACCGGCGAACCACTTGCCCTGCCCGGACATTTCCAGTTTCCGTCAAATGCTGCATACGATGATGGAAAACCCCGGCAGAATTCGTTTTTTGGCATCGACATTAGCCACTACACCTCGTCAAACATTCAGTTCGAGCGGCTCAAACAACAAAATGTTTCATTTGTGTATGCCAAGGCCACGCAAGGAAATCATAATAAAGATGGCAAATTTGCCGAGTTCTACGCGCGCTTGAAAATGCTCACGCCAAATCAACGTGTCCTCAAAGGTGCTTACCATTTCCTGTCTTCACAAGGCGACGGAAAATCACAGGCCGATACTTTCTGCAATTTTGTAAAGCAGAATGGCGGGTTTAACGCAGGGGATTTACCGCCAGTCATGGACTTGGAATGGGATGTAGCAACAGCAGATGGACCTGACCGGTGGGAGGGGCATGACCCACATGAGATCATTGATACGGCTCAGGCGTTTCTCAGCCGGGTACAGGAACGCACACAAATGGTGCCGATGATTTATACAACAGTCAGCTGGTGGAACGAGCGAAAAATTCCACTTTCAATGTTTGAAAAATTGCGAACATACAGGCTGTGGATTGCCGACTATTCCAAATCAAGCCGCGCCGTGGAAGACCCCCATGGCTTTCCAGACAGTGAATTCAATCTCTGGCAGTTTTCTTCAAGTGCGCGATTGAGCTCCGGCTATAGTGGCGGGCTGGACGCAAATATCTTCAGGGGCAGCAGAGAAAAATTCAAGCAATGGTTTGGAACCGACCTTCCGTGAGTCGCTCACCCGGTATTCATGCTGCGGTTATGCTGGGAGGTGACGAACTCCGCATGCCGCTGATTTTCTGCCCGTTTCCGCGCGACCGCAGCACCGGCACCGGCGGTCTCGGCAAATATGGCAAGATTGTCGAAGTCCTCCTCCAGCGCCGGCATAATTGCCGTGTCGCTATAGGAATAGCGCTCGGCATCGGACCGGACTTTCCGGGTGATGCGGCGGCCTTCACGAAATAGCCTGGCATAATGCCAAATCTTCCCGGCCATTTCGGCGGCAAACTTGAGGTGAAACACGACCGGCCATTCCATGGGCATGCCTCGCCGGCGGTCAGCACGGTATTTGAGGCGCACTACGCCGCCCTCAAGCGGATGAATGCCTTCGATCTCGTAAACCGCCCTAAAATCCATCATGTAATTCACGACCTTTTT
>JANMPF010000512.1:0-3714 GCA_031369725.1 Rhodobiaceae bacterium
GTTCCAACCGGCATAAATGCCGGGGTGCGGATGCAGCCCCGCCCGGTGTGAACGGTGCCAAGCCGTGCCGCACCATCAGTCTTTTGCAAGGTAAACGAGAACTCAGTCATGACCGGGCAATAGCAGGCTGCAATCGCCATAAGAATAGAAACGATAGTTATTCTGAATGGCATGGGCGTAAGCCGCCTTCATGCGTTGCTTTCCCGCAAACGCCGATACCAGCATGAACAGCGTCGATTTCGGCAAATGAAAATTGGTGACCAGCAAATCCACGGTGTTAAACGTGTAGCCCGGCGTGATAAAAATCTCCGTCGTGCCGCTGAAAGGTGCCAGTCCGGAACTCTCGAGCAACCGCAGCGAGGTCGTCCCCACGGCCACTATCCGACCACCCTTGGCACGCCTGGCCTTTAACCGTATGACGGTTTCAGCAGCAACCTCGCCCCATTCAGCATGCATTTTGTGGTCGTGCGTGTCCGCCACCTTCACCGGCAAAAAAGTTCCGGCTCCCACATGAAGCGTCACAAATTCGCAAGCAATTCCAATGGCTTCAAACTGTTTCATAAGGGCTGGCGTGAAGTGCAGGCCTGCCGTGGGGGCAGCCACCGCCCCCGCATGCTCGGCAAATATCGTCTGGTAGTCAGTTTCATCCTGTGCATCCGTTGCCCGCCTGCTTTCGATATAGGGCGGCAGTGGCATGCGGCCCAAGGCCAAAATGGCCTCGTCCAGAACTGCACCGCTAAAATCGAATGCCAAGGTGATTTCGCCTGCCCAGCCCTTGGCTTCAACCGTTGCATCAAGCTCGCCAAGCAGGCAGACCTTGCCCTCAGCGCCAAAGCGCAAGCAGTCACCCACCTGCAATTTTTTTCCCGGTTTCGCAAAGGCCCTCCACCGCGAACCATCGATCCGCCTGTGCAATAGCGCTTCAACCCGCGGCGTCGTGTCTCCGCGGCCCAACCGAACACCTGAAAGGGCAGCCGGAATCACCTTTGTATTGTTGAAAACCAATACATCGCCGCTGCGCAACTGCGACGGTAAATCGGCAACGGTCAAATCCCTGAGCCCATCATCCACCACCAGCAATTTGGCTGCCTCGCGCGGAACCATTGGCCGCAACGCAATGCGTGTCGCCGGCAACTCAAAATCAAAGTCCGAAACCAGCATTCTAACGGCACTTCCCCTGGGAACCTCATTCCGGTGAATTAATGCAGGGTCAACAAGAATCCCACATCACTTGGCGTCAGCCGCAACCTGCATCTTCACGATCTTGTCGGGGTTTTTTACCGGTTCGCCGCGCTTCAGGCCGTCGACCAGCTCCATGCCGGAGGTGACGCGCCCCCAAACCGTATATTGGTTATCGAGGAATGTGGCATCGTCAAACACGATAAAAAACTGGCTGTTGGCCGAATTCGGATTGCCCGAACGCGCCATCGAGCAAATACCGCGCACATGTGGCTCCTTGGAAAACTCGGCCTTGAGGTCTGGCTTCTTCGAGCCGCCCATGCCGGTGCCGGTGGGGTCACCACCTTGCGCCATGAAGCCTTCGATCACCCGGTGAAACACCACGCCATCATAAAAGCCCTCGCGTGCCAGTTCCTTGATGTGCTTGACGTGTCCCGGTGCCAGCTTCGGCAATAGTTCAATGGTGACACGGCCCTTGGCCAAATCCATGTAGAGTGTATTTTCCAGATCGCTCATTGTTGCACGGTTACCTTCATCATTTTATCGGGGTTTGCCGGGGGTTCACCGCGTTCAAGGCGGTCAACGCAGAACATGCCGGTATCATCAACCTTGCCAACCACGGTATATTGCCCGTCAAGAAAGCCGCCATCGGCAAACATCACAAAGAACTGGCTGTTGGCAGAATCCGGATCGCTCGACCGCGCCATGCCAACGGTGCCGCGACTGAAATGTTCCTTGCTGAATTCAGCCTTCAGGTTTGGCTCTTCCGAGCCTCCCATGCCCGTACCCGTAGGATCTCCGGTTTGCGCCATGAAACCGTCAATCACCCGGTGAAATACCACACCATCATAAAAACCTTTGCCGGCAAGCTTGCTCATTTGGGCGGCATGGTTGGGTGCCAGATCATCCCGCAGGGTTATGGTGAAGCTGCATTTCTTGCTGGTTTCCACCACCAGCTTGGCGGCAGCCATCCCAGGTGTGGCCATCATCAGCGTGGCAATGGCAACAAGGCCAAGTTTCTTCATTCTGTCTCTCCGCTTGGGGTTTAAGGGAATCCTGTAATTCCTAATGCGCAATATCGCCTGAATTGGGGCAGCGCTTGGGTTCAATTTTTGAGCGCCCTTGCCACCGCTGCCTGCGCTTGCCTTGGAATGAACAGCGTAACGTCGCCACCCATCTTGGCAATCTGCTTCACCAGCGACGAAGCGATCATGCGGGTGGCGGGTGATGCCGCCAAAAACACCGTTTCAATGTCAGGTGCCAGCGCTCCGTTCATTTGCCCCATATGCACTTCATAGTCAAAATCCGTGGCGTCCCGAAGTCCCCTGATAATAATGCCGGCCTGCGCCCGTCTGGCCGCATCAACCGTCAGGTCATTATAGGTGACAACACTGATCTTGATGCCTGTATGCTCGGCAATAGGCTTGGTCACGGCTTCCAGCAGTTCAACCCGCACCTTCTCGTCCAGTAGCGATTGCTTGCCGGGATGGGTGCCCACACCCAGCACCAGCTTGTCAACCAGCCGCGCTGATCGCGCGATAACATCGAGATGCCCGTAAGTGACGGGGTCAAAGGAGCCGGGGTAAAATCCTGTGCGTGCCATCACCTGTTATCCCGCTACCTGCCCTTTAACGCAAGCCAAACCCCACCCAGTGAAAGGCAAAGCCCGCTCACGATTTCAATCACCCTTATGCGTGAGCGTGAAAGCCATGACCCGGCCCTTCCCGCCATCAGCGCATAACTGGTGTCCCCTACTGCCGCAATCACCGCAAACGTGACGCCGAGCAGCAATGTTTGCCGCATCATGTCGCCATCTTTCGTTAGAAACGGTGGAATCAATGCGCCAAACAGCACCAGCATCTTGGGGTTGGACATGATCACAATGAACCCTTGCAGGAAAAAGCTGCCGCCCGGCCGCGCCCGGTCAACCGCTACGGCAAGATCCCCATTGGAACGCAGCAGTTTGAAACCCATCCAGATAAGATAGGCAGCACCCGCCCAGCGCAATGCGTCAAACCACACACCCATCACTTGGATGGCGGCACTCAAGCCCACTGCCGCAATCGTCAACCAGATCATCACACCTGCCTGCGTGCCTGCCACATTCAAAAGTCCGGCCTTGGCACCATAGCGCAGGCTATTGGCGATGATCACGGTAACCGTGGGCCCTGGCACAAACGCCAAAGCCGCCGCCGCAATGCAAAAAGTAAAATAGGTATCATAGGTCATTTGCGATGCTCCAGAAATTTCTTCAACTCTCCCCCTCAACCCCCTCGTCTTCTTTCAGGCACTCAACTGAAACCACGTGCTCATCATCAGCCGTATTGATGACGATAACGCCTTGCGTTGACCGTCCGGCCTTGCGAATGCCATCAACCGGGCAGCGAATGAGCTGGCCGCCATCGGTCACCACCATGATCTGGTCTGTCACCTCAACCGGGAATGAAGCCACCAAGGGTCCATTGCGGTCGGTCACCGACATGGCCACAATGCCTTTGCCGCCGCGATTGGTGATGCGGTACTCAAATGACGACG
>JANMPF010000520.1:0-6329 GCA_031369725.1 Rhodobiaceae bacterium
CAGTCAACGGTCATTTCAGTGCGTGACAATGGACCAGGTGTAGCGCCTTCCAAACTGGTCGAATGCCTGCAGCCGTTTATCCAGGAAGACATGTCCTATGGCCGCATTGCTGAAGGTCTGGGCCTGGGGCTGCCGATCGTGAAATCAATCGCCGAGGCCCATGGTGGCGAGCTGATATGCCAGTCGGCACTCGGGCAGGGCATGGTTGCGGCAATCTGGATCCCGGAAATGTCAACATCCTCAAAGCTTGACAAGGCTGCCTAGCCAATTTGAAACTTTTTTGAATCTCTGACAAGCTGACTCGCGAAAGAGGACAATTTCATGAAAGTTGTTTTTACGGACGATCACCGTTTGCATTTTGCACAGGGTGAAATTTCCGGCGGAGAGTTCGTCACACCGTTTGAGCGGCCATCGCGCATGGAATATATCCTGCGCGAACTGCGCAAGCGCAAGATGGATGACATTATGCCACCAACGCCCGTTGACATGAAGGCGGTTGCCAAGGTTCATGACAAGGGCTTTCTGAATTTCCTGCAGAATGCGTGGTCTGAATGGCAGGCAGCGGGTTACCGCGGTGAAATTTTGCCAACCGGGTTTCCGGCACGAAGTTTGCGGCAGCGCTGCCCCACGCATATTGATGGCAAGGTTGGCTACTACATTCACTCGCTGGAGACCTGCATTACGGCTGGCACGTGGGATGCGGCACGGGCCTCAGCATCGGTTGCCTTCACGGCGCAGAAACTGGTTGCCAGCGGGGCACGGTCTGCCTTTGCGTTGTGTCGCCCGCCTGGGCATCATGCCCATGATGATCTTTACGGTGGCTATTGTTTTTTGAACAATGCAGCAATTGCCACGCAGGCGTTCCGGGATGCGGGCGCTGCAAGAGTTGCCATTCTCGATGTGGATTTTCATCACGGCAACGGCACGCAGGATATTTTCTATGAGCGTTCAGATGTATTGTTCTGTTCGCTGCATGGCGAACCCGCGACGGCCTACCCGTATTTTCTGGGTTACAAGGATGAGCTGGGCGCTGGCAAAGGCGAGGGATATAATTTCAATTACCCGATGCCGTCTGGCACCAGTTATGAGCGCTGGAAGAAGGCGCTTAACAATGCCTGCGGGAAGATCAAGAGTTACAGTCCCGACGTTCTTGTGGTTTCGCTGGGTGTTGACACTTTTGAGCATGATCCCATCAGCTATTTCAAGCTGAAGTCGGCCGATTTCCGTGACTATGGTGCACGCATTGCCAAACTCAAATTGCCCACACTTTTTGTGATGGAAGGTGGCTATGCCATTGAGGCAATTGGGGTGAACACGGTGAATGTGCTGGAAGGCTTTTTGAATGCGTGACCCGCGCCATGACGTGTTGTTCGAGCCGGTCAAAATTGGGCCCCTCACGGCGAAGAACCGCTTCTATCAGGTACCGCATTGCAATGGCGGTGGTTACCGCGACCCTTCAGCTGCTGCTGAAATGCGGCGGGTGAAATCGGAAGGAGGCTGGGGTGTTATCTTTACCGAGCAGGTGGAAATCCACCACAGCTCGGAAATAACGCCCTTCATCGAGCTTCGCATCTGGGACGAGGATGACATGCCCGGCCTTGCCCGGATGGCGGATGCCATTCATTCCAATGGGGCGCTTTCAGGCATTGAACTTGCCTATAGTGGCGCCAACGGACCCAATCTCTATACGCGCGAAGTTCCCATGGGGCCGATGCACAGCCCGATTTTGACGTTTACCAGTGATCCGGTGCAGGCGCGCGCCATGGACAAGCAGGACATTCGCAATTTGCGCCATTGGCACAAGCTGGCATATGCTCGCGCCAAACGTGCGGGATATGACATTCTGTGCCTTTATGGCGCGCATGGCTTTGGCATTATCCAGCACTTCCTGTCGCGGCGAACCAATCAGCGGAACGATGAATATGGCGGCTCACTGCAAAATCGGGCGCGGTTGCTGAATGAGCTGTTGAGTGATGCGCGGGACGCGGTGGGTGATGCTTGCGCCGTGGCGGTGCGGCTGTCGCTTGATGAGCTGGGTGAGCAGGGCTTTTCCAATGCCGAGTTGCGTGACCTTGTCGGCCTGCATGCGGATTTGCCTGATATCTGGGATTTTGCCCATGGCACGTGGGAAGCCTGTTCTGGCACATCGCGCTTCAAGCCCGAGGCGGCACAGGAAGATTTGATAAGGGGCATCAAGCAGCTCACGGCCAAACCTGTTGTGGGGGTGGGACGGTTTACCTCGCCTGATCTCATGGTGCGGCAAATCAGGCAGGGCATTGTGGATTTCATCGGAGCGGCACGACCCTCGATTGCCGATCCGTTTCTGCCCAACAAGATTGATGAAGGGCGGATCGAGGATATTCGCGAGTGCATTGGCTGCAACATGTGCGTCACCGGCGACATGACGCAATCGCTGTCACGCTGCACGCAGAATTCCTCGTTCATGGAGGAATGGCGGAAGGGCTGGCATCCAGAACGCAGCAAGCCTGCTGCATCATCTGCCAGGATTCTGGTTGTGGGAGCAGGGCCCACCGGGCTTTCGGCGGCCCACAAACTGGGGCTTCGTGGCTATGAAGTGGCGCTGGCGGAAGCGGGCACCGAGCTTGGCGGACGGGTGGCACGCGAGTGCAAATTGCCGGGGCTGGCTGCCTGGGGACGGGTGCGTGATTACCGGCAGGGCCAGATTCAGAAAATGACCAATGTGAATGTCTACCGGGGTTCGCTGCTTGCCGGTGCCGATGTGTTGGATATGGGCTTTACGGATGTGGTGATTGCCACGGGTGCCACATGGCGCAGGGATGGTGTGGCGCGCTTTCATACGCTGCCAATCGCGATTGCCGCGGCAATGCCGGTGTTCACGCCCGATGATCTCATGGATGGAAAAATCCCTGCGGGCCATGTGGTGATTTATGATGATGACCATTACTACATGGGTGGTGTGCTGGCGGAACTGCTGATGGCAAGGGGAGCGCGTGTCACCTATGTGACGCCATCAACCAAGGTTTCGGAATGGAGTAGCAATACACTGGAACAGGTGCAAATCCAGCGGCGGTTGCTGGAATTGGGGGTTGAGGTGATGGTGAGCCATGGGGTGACGGCGGTGGGTGAGGCCAGTGTCACGGTGGCTTGCACCTATACCGGGCGCGCAAAAGACGTATCCTGTGACGCCGTTCTGCTGGTGACGGCGCGGCTGCCCAATGATGCTCTTTATACGGAGCTTTTAGGCGAAAGGCACAAGTGGGAAGATTGCGGAATTGCCACGGTAAAAGTGGTGGTCGACGCGCAGGCACCGGCAGCCATTGCCTGGGCCACCTATGCCGGACACCGCTATGCGGAGGAATTTGACATGGCCGATATTGGCGACAGCCTGCCATTCCGCCGCGAAGTTGCAGCGTTGAAGGCCTGAAATCAAGGAAATTTGGCTTTTTGCCACAGAGTTAGCTGGTTTGTGTCAATCCCTTGCCGCAATTGCCGCCTATCTCTGGGTTTCCATTCACACGGGGACGCACATGAAACATTTCTTAATTGCCGGTTTACTTGCTGCAATTGGTGCTGTGGCACTGGTAGGACCTGCGCATGCTTCCAGCTACTGTTTTTATAATCCTGACGATCCTGACTGTTATGACCAGGGTGGCAATGGCGATGGCGGCTATCCACCTCCGCCCCCACCACCACCGCGCTACCATTTCTATGGCGATGACCAGGGTGACCGGTATAATCAGGATGATGAGGGTGGTGATGGCTACTATCAGCAACAGCGTCCGCGCTATCAATTGGTTTCACGCTGTGCCGCGGTTGGCCAAAGCTTGCGGCGTTATGGTTATCGCCACATTCGCCCGCTGGATTGTGGCGGCAAGAATTTCAAATATGAAGCTTTCCGTGGCTATCAACGGTTCATCGTAAAGGTGAAGGCGAGCAACGGACGCGTGCTTTACGTGATCCAGGGTTAGGTAATGCGTGAGGATTTGGCGGCCTGTCTTACAAGACGGGCCGCTTTTCCTTGGTGGTGAACCAGCCGCCCAGGGCCTTTTCGTAGGCCAAACCGCCGCGCATTGCCCGCGCATCGTCCCACGGCCTGGCGACGATCTGGATGCCGGTTGGAATGCCTTGCGTGGTGCGGCCAGAAGGTACTGCCAACACCGGACAATTATGCAGCATATTGAAATGATGCGTCATGTACCAGCCGGTTTCGGCGTTGACGCGTTTGCCGTTGACAGTGAAGTTTTCATCGAAGGGATCATGATCGGCCTTGACGGCGGCAAGGCTGTTGGTGGGGCAGATGAAAACATCATGGGACGCCAGCACCGGTCCCATGGTTTGGTACATGTCGTGGATTCTGGCCCACGCCTTGTGAACATCGTCAATGGTTGACTGGTGCAGGGCGGCTGCGGCAAATTTCAAGGCATAATCGGTCATCAGGTGGGCGCTTGACTTGCGGTGCCAAATGGTTTGGCGAATGAAGTTCATGGCGTTGTACCAATGCAGCGTGTCTTCCTCAGTGGCCATCGTCCACCCCAAATCGACTTCCTCAACTGTGGCACCGAGCGAGCGAAAGATTTCAAGTGCAGCCTCAGTGTTGCGGCGAACCTGCGGGTCAACCTCGATGTAACCAAAGTCCATGGAGTAGGCGATTTTCCAGCCCTTGATGCTTTCAGGCTCGAGGGAAAGCTTTATGCGATTGCGAATGGAGTCGTGGTCCAATGGGTGCGGGCCTGAGGTTATGTTCTGCATGAGGGCGCAATCGGCAACGCTTCTGGCCATGGGGCCGCAATGGTTGAAGCGGTCAAAATTATTGGGTGGACCATCGGGATTGCGGCCGTGGGGAGGCTTGAAGCCAACTGTCCCGCAGGCAGATGACGGAATGCGGATGGAGCCACCAATATCAGTGCCGGTGGCAAGTGTTGTAAAACCTGCCGCAAGGGCAGCGCCCGCCCCGCCTGATGAACCGCCGGGGCCATAATCCAGGTTCCAAGGATTGCGGGTGATGCCCCAGAGGCGCGAATGGGTCACCGCAGAGAGACAGAATTCCGGTGTTGTGGTGCGGCCAAAGATGATTGCGCCGGCCTTTTCAAGCCGTTCGATTTGCGGATCGGAGTGATCATCAATGTTATTTGCAAAGATGAGCGAGCCATGGGTGGTGCGTTTGTCCTTGACGCGCTGGGCATCCTTGACCAGCAAGGGAATGCCTTCCAAGGGGCGGGGTAAACTGCCGCGCCGCACATAAAGCTGTTCGGCGATTTTGGCCCTGGCGAGCGCTTCTTCAAAGTAGCAATCGGCAAGGCAGTTGATTTTGCCATTCAGTTTTTCAGCGCGGGCAATCATGACCATGAGCATTTCAACGGGCGAGAGTTTTCGCTTTTTGAAAAGCTGCAAGACTTGCGTTGCAGGGCTGTAGGCAAGATCGACACTGGTCATGATAGCGGCACTCGGGTTAGACATATGCAACAGTTTGAACCTTTAGGAGGGAAGAAGTCCATGGCCGGGAAGCTTGAGGGAAAGGTTGCGTTGGTTACATCGGCAGGCCAAGGCATTGGGCGAGCCTCGGCAATTGCGCTGGCAAACGAAGGGGCACGGGTTTACGCCACGGATCTGCGCGAAGACCTGTTTGGGGATATTTCCAGGAACCACCCCAACATTACGGGCTTTGGCTTGAATGTTTTGGAGCAACCGGCGGTGGATGCGGCATTGAAACGCACCGGTGCCATCGACATTTTGTTCAACTGCTCGGGTTTTGTGCACAACGGCACGATCCTCGACTGCCAGGACAGGGACTGGGACTTCTCCTTTGACCTCAACGTGAAGGCGCATTACCGTATGATCAAGGCCTATTTGCCGGGCATGCTGGCCAAGTGCAAAGGCAATGTGATCAACATGGCCTCCGTTGCCTCATCGATCAAAGGTGCGCCCAACCGGTTTGTCTATGGCGCAAGCAAAGCCGCGGTTATCGGGCTTACCAAGGCATTGGCTGCGGATTTTGTGAAGCAGGGCATACGTTGCAACGCGATTTGCCCGGGCACGGTTGAAACGCCATCGCTTTATGACAGGATGCGGGCACAGGGTGACTTTGAGGCGGCCAAGGCAGCCTTCATTGCAAGGCAACCCATGGGCCGGATGGCGCAGCCGGAAGAAATTGCGGCCATGGTGGTTTATCTGGCAAGCGAGGACTCGGCCTTTGTGACCGGGCAGGCACTGGTTATAGATGGCGGCTGGTCAGTATAGCTGTGCGCATCTGACCCCAGTGGCAAGATGGATAATTCCCCATATTGCTGGGCCCTTCGGGTTGCGGGAGCTACAAGTTCCTGCCAGCCGAATGGGCCAACTCGCCGGAG
>JANMPF010000566.1:0-4569 GCA_031369725.1 Rhodobiaceae bacterium
TGCCGCGAAATACCCCCTGCTTGATCCCACCGCCCGTTGGTTTTCGCGGAATTTGCCGATATTCCTCGGCGAAACCATGCCCTATTCGCGCCATCCCGAACTGGCTGAACTCGCCAGCCTTGAAGCGGCGTTAAACGCGGCATTTGAGGCACCCGATGCAGGGCTGCTGTCACCTGCAGAGCTTGCCAAACTTGCAGCCGTCGGGCTGGAAAATTGCACCATCCTGCTCCACCCCTCGGTTCAGCGCCTGTGCTTCAGGTGGAATACCACCAGCCTGTGGGCGGCCTTGCAATGTGATGAACAGCCACCGCGCCCACAACGATTGGACGCACCCCAGCAATTGCTGGTGTGGCGGCAAGGTGCCCATCCCCGCTTTAGATTGCTGGGGCAAGATGAGGCAATGGCTCTCGACATTGCCATGCAAGATATTCCCTTCGCCAAGCTATCCGAAACCCTGGCGCACCACGGCACCCAGGCGGACCCGGGAGACTGTGCCAGAACTTATCTGCGGGGCTGGGTTGCGGCGGAACTGGTTTCTGCCGCACGCAATTTGAACGTCGCCGGCGAAAAATAATCGCCATCAAGTCTTTTGAACTGAAAGGACTCCTGCACTTTCACGCCAATGTTGTGGCGCATCATGAGTTCTGCCAGTTTCATGCCATCAATGAGAATGACGCGGCGTGATACCGTGCCGACAAAATCACGCCCTGCCTTGGTGAATTGGCTGGTTGCCATGAACACGCCTTTGGTGGCGCGATGCGCATCGAGACTTCCGGCAAAGTCACGAACATCGCCAACCGGTACCGGCGTATTCAATTTATAGCGCTTGGCCTGCAAATAGATGAGATCAAGGCCAAGCTCATCCTGTTCAATCACACCATCAATGCCGCCGTCCCCGCGGCGTCCGAGCCGCCGAACCAAGTCGCGACGCCTGTCGCCATAACCCATGGCAAGCATTACATCTATGATGAGGTGCTCAAAAAATTCCGGCGGCTGCGCATAAATCCGCCCCAGCAATTCTTGCCGCAAAGTGTGATTGGCCCGCAAATGCGCGTTGATCACTTCTGCTTCTTCGAGAGGCGCTGCATTTTCTGCCAATGCATAATTGGCAGCCAGTCTTGCCGCTAAAAATTGCTCGTACCATGGCTTCATCAGCCCTGCATAATTGCTCATTGTATGTAATGCCCTCGGTTAACGCCAAAGGCATAAGGCAATTATCTTAAGTAGCGGTAAGATTTAGCATTTCCATTTTAACGAAATATCGGCAAGACCGTTAGGAATTGATTTTGCTCACGAAGCAGGCAACACCTTCAGCCTTCAGTTTCGCGCATTTTGACTGGGCCGTACCCTGTTCATCAAAACCCGCAAAGCGAACCCGGTACACCACGCCCTTGGAACCAAGGTCGGCACGCACCACGATTGGCTTCTGCCCCGACAGCGTACGGTGCTTGGCCTGCATCTTCTTCCATGTTGACCATGCCGCATCTTCACTGGTGGCCGATGCCACCTGTACGCTCCACCCGGTTTGTGCTGGCACCTGTTTTGCCAGCACTTGGGAAGGCGCTGCCTCGGCCACGGGGTCCTGGGCAGGCGGTGCATCATCGACAGGCTCAACCGCCACAATTTTTTCGGCAGGCACTGGCGTGGTTTCTTCGGCAGGAACGCGGTCGGCAATCTTTGCGGGCGCTGCCGGGATCGTGGCATCCACTGTTGCTGTCGCAATTGGGTCCGTTGGCGTTTCATCCAGCTGTTCGGACGTAGGCGCCACTGCTTCCGGCAAATCCGGCTTGCGCACCGTGGTTTTGCCGCCAACAACATTCATCGACGCAACAAGGATCGGATCCTTGTCAAGTTGTGCGGGATCAGTACCTTGCAGGCTTGCAAGCTTGTCGTTGGCTTGCGTGAAGTTTGGATTGGCGGCAACCGCCAGCTCGAGCGACCTCTTGGCGTCGGCCGGACGCTTGAGGTTTTCATAGGTAAGCGCTTCAGAATAATGAACCCGTGCTGCATCTGGATGCTGGTAACGTAGCGCCTTGTCATAGTCAGACAGGGCAAACAGGAATTGCCCGCTTTCACGCAGCGCATTGCCGCGGCTGTAATAGGCATGGGCAAAATCCGGCTTCAGGAACAGCGCGCTGGTAAAATCCTCAATTGCCGCTGACTGCCGGTCCAGTTTCTGCTGCGAAAGGCCCCGGTTGTATAATGCCGTAGCGCGAAGTTCCGCACTCATGGCGTCGAGCTGCAAGGCCGAGGTATAGTCATCAATAGCCAGTTGATGCTCAGCCAGCTGCTGGTGCGCCAGTCCGCGATTGAGCAGCGCATTGGCCAGGACTTCGGCTGGCAACGCCCGCGATTCAATGGCTTGTGAATAGCCAGCAATTGCCGCTGCCTGGTCGCCCGCCACCAGGGCGTGATAGGCTTGGGTGGCGATTGCAACATTGCTGTCATCAGTTGCAGCGAATGCCGAACCGGATACAGCCACACTTGCAGCAAGAAACGCGGAACTGACAGACGCAAGGATTACACGACGGATACTCATGCCGCTATTAGTACGCCGTTAGGGTTAAAACTCCGTTTCCAAGCGGCGTCCAAAAACGCTACACCGGATTAACCTTCCCGCAAGGCGCGGGCGAACTGGTCGGTGAGTGGCTTCAGGAAATACGTGAGCGGAGACATGGCACGCGTTTGAATGAAGGCTTCTGCCGGCATGCCGGGTTTGAGCTTGTTGCTTCCAAGTTTGGCAAGTTCGGCAGCCGAAATCGTCAACCGCACAATGTAGACCGGCGGCGAGTTTTGATCGGTGCGGCTGGTATCGGCTGAAACTTGCGTCACTTCGGCAGAAATATCAGGGGTAAGCCTTGCGTTGAATGCCGGAAATTTGACGTGGGCAAATTGCCCCGCCTGCACCTGGTCAATATCTTGCGGCTTCACCTGTGCCTGCAACACCAGGTCATCGGCTTCCGGCAGAATGAGCATGATGGGTTCACCCGGGCTGATCACCCCGCCGATGGTGTGCACCGCCAGTTGATAGACGCTGCCGGTAATGGGTGCCTTGATGACCATGCGGTCAAGGCGCGAGGCGGCGGCAAGTTTGCGTTCCTTGTATTCGGCAAGCTTGCCTTCAATGTCGCGGAGATCGGTAAGGGTCTCCGACTGGTCTTCCTCGTCAACCTGCAGGATCTGCAGCTTCACTTCCGCGATATGCGCCTCGGCCGAGGCCTTGTTGGCCACAAGTTCACCCCGTTGCCCGTCAAGGCTTGCCGATTCCCGGTCCATGGACATGACACGGCTGACGGGCACAAGCCCCTTCTGTTGCAGTTCCTTCAAATCCTTGAGTTCACCCTGGATCAGTTCCATCTGTCTGTCCTTCGAAGTCTTTTGTGAATCAAGTCCGCTGATTTGCTCCGTCAACTGATCAATCTGTTGCGAAAGCTGCTCTTTCTTGCTGTTGATCGTGTTGAGCCGCGCGGCAAACAGTTTCTGCTGGCCGGCCATGATGGCAGCGAGTTCCGGGTCGCTGGCGCGGCCGGCAATTTCGGGGGGAAAAGTTATCTCTGTTGCCTTGTCGCGTTGCGCCTCAAGACGAGCTCTCTTCGCCAGGGCTTCATCCAGCAGCCCGTCAATGATTGCAAGCTCGGCCTTGGTTTCCGTATTGTCGAGAATGACCAGCGGCTGGCCCACTTCAACCCGGTCACCATCCTTCACGCGAATTTCACCAACGATGCCACCGTCCTTGTGCTGAACTTTCTTCGAGAATGATTCAACCATGATGGTGGCAGGCGCAATCACCGCCCCGTTCAACTCCGTGAGAACCGACCAGCTCCCCACTACTCCCAGCATGACCACCAGCGAAGCAAAGCCAAGCAGTTGAAACCGCCGCAACGATGTATTTGTG
The DNA here is from genome assembly GCA_031369725.1 of Rhodobiaceae bacterium. Taxonomy (GTDB): domain Bacteria; phylum Pseudomonadota; class Alphaproteobacteria; order Rhizobiales; family Aestuariivirgaceae; genus Aestuariivirga. Next base: position 3,896 of record JANMPF010000566.1, read on the forward strand.
ACAATCGCTTTCATGCTCTAATTGACCTGTATCAGCTGGGGTTTTTGCGGCCCTTGCGGGTGTTGACCTTTGCCCGCGGGGGCAGCCTGTAAAACCTTGCGCATGATGTCATCCCGGGGGCCAAGGGCTGCCATTTTGCCGTCACTCAAAACCATGATTTGCTGGATCGAAGCCAAGGCACTTGGTCGGTGGGCAATCACCACCACCGAAGCACCGCGCGCCATCGAAACGCGGATCGCATGATCAAGGGCAGCTTCGCCTTCCGCATCAAGATTTGAATTGGGCTCATCCAGGACAAACATCACCGGTTCACCAAACAGGCACCGCGCCAGCGCAACCCGTTGCCGTTGCCCGGCAGACAGTCTGGCACCATTCTCACCCAACTGGGTATCATAGCCTTTTGGCAGCCGCATGATAAGCTCATGCACATTGGCAAGTCTTGCCGCCTCGACAATTTTCACAGGGTCCGCGCCAACCTCAAAGCGCGCAATATTCTGGGCTGCCGTGCCATCAAACAATTGCACATCTTGCGGAAGATAGCCAATGAGCTTGCCCAATTCGTCAATGTCGCGCTGGTCATTGGTTGCCCCATCGATGCGCACCGTGCCGCGCGCAATGGGAATAACGCCCACCAGGGCGCGCGCCAGAGTTGATTTGCCAGCCCCGGTAGGACC